>JBKBRK010000018.1:0-19999 GCA_046292245.1 Aquificaceae bacterium | reverse complement strand
AGGTCTTTTAGTAGGTCTAAATCTTTGTCGCTAAGTAAGCTAAGTTTAGCACATAGGGTTACCTTGTCCATCTTTTATGATTTTAGCATAGGGGTATATTTAACTTGGGATTAAAGTTCTCTACCAGATCTTTGAAGGTGTTGCTAAGCCTATGGTCATCCTCCACCTCCACATACCTTTGAACTTTAATCTCTTTAACAAAGAGCCTTGAATGGTCTATGGGAACTACATTATCAAAGGTTCCATGAAAGATATAAAGGGGATATGACAGATCTTTCGGAAAATTCACCTTAGAATCCTTGATTATCTCATAGCCCTTTTGAATTATATCCACCGCAAAGTCTTTGTGGATGGTAAATTCAAGTCCAGTTTCACATTCTACAAAGTGTAGCTCTTCTTCTCCCTTTAGCCATTTTTCACATTTATCCATTCCTACCTCTTGAATGGTCAGGGAAAGGGTAGAATAGGAAGGGGAAAATAGGAAAACCTTTCTTACCTTTTCTGCTGCATAAAACCTTAAATAGTTCAAGAGAACGTATCCACCGTGAGAGCTGCCCGAAAGCCATATTTCTTTAAACTTTTGAGAGAAGCCCTTTACAAGGGTATCAAGGACTTCCAAAGTTTTTGTGGTGGTAGTAGTTTGATAGTCCATATCCATGGTAAAGAAGGAAAATACACCCTTCCTTGACCTTTCCACCAAAAGCCTTACCTTATTTCCCTTTACATCGCTGGCAAAACCATGAAGGTGTATTAAAATAACTTCTGGGTTGGTCTTTTCGTAGATAAACATGGGAAAAATTATATTAGACTTAGAGCTTCGTAGAAAGGTCTTTCATCTTTTTGCTCTATCCCTTTGGCTTGTTCCCATAGCCCTTTTACCTACACCTATTACCTTTTTGACCTTCCTTGTGGTTCTCTTTATAAACCTTTTGACGGTTTTTGGCGTTGGAAGGGAGAGGTTTTCTTTATATTACTTTATCATCTACAAGCTTGAAAGGGAGAAAAACTACTCAAAGCCTGCCATACAAGCCCTTTGGGCTAACCTTGGCATTTTTCTTAGCTTTTTGGCTTTTGGTAAAGGGTCTGCCTTGGTGGGCGTGTTGGTTTTAGCTGTGGGAGATGCCTTTGCGGGTTTGGTGGGCATAAGATACGGAAGGACAAGGATAGGTAATAAAAGCTTGGAGGGAAGTTTAGCCTTCTTCCTTTCCACTTTTTTAGTGCTTTTGCCCTTTGTGGGTATGATGAAGGCCCTTTGGATTTCTCTTTTTTGCGCCTTGGTTGAAGCTCTGCCCCTTAAGTTGGACGATAACTTTACCATACCTTTAACCGCAGGCTTTCTTTACAAGGTTTTTAACCCTTGAAGCCTTCCCACAATCCCCTTGCCTTCATAAAAACCTTGGCTTAGATTTTAATTATGCCCCACTTAACTATTGATGTATTACAGCTATTGGAGGAAAAACATAGAGGAAAGGTCTAAGGAAGTAGCCCTACAGAAAAGTTGGAGTTAAAAGAGGAGCTAACCAAAGAGCTGGTAACTAAAGCTGAGTTCTATGGGGAGATAGGATTACTACGCCAAGAGATACAAAGTCTAAGACAGGAGATGCAAACCCTAAGGGTGGAGCTTGAAGCCAAGATAGAGAAGGAGATCCTAAGGCTTGACAGAAAATTCACTATCATGTTTTTGATCCTTCTCTTTGCCATAATCTTCCTAAACAAGGATGCCTTGGAGTTTATAGCAAGGCTTTTTGGGTCTTATTAAATGATAATCGGGTTCAGGCTTCCAGCCTGGGTGGAGTTTAACCAAAATCATTCGGAGTGTTTAAAAAATAGCCCTTAGAGGGAAATTCTTTCACTTTGAGTGCTACAAAGTGTTATAATTCTTTAAACTGGAGAGTCTGGCATGAGCTTAGGAAAAATAGTAAGACTTGAAAGATTGATGAACAGAGAAACAAACAAAACTATCATAGTGCCCATGGACCATGGTGTTAGCTCCGGTCCCATAGATGGCATAGAAGACGTAAAGAGGGCGGTAAGCGACGTGGCAGAGGGTGGCGCCAATGCGGTGGTCCTTCACAAGGGCATGGTTAGAGCTGGCCATAGGGGAAGGGGCAAAGATATAGGCCTTATAGTTCATCTTTCTGCTTCCACAGACTGGGCTCCCACAAAAAACGATAAGGTTTTGGTATGCACAGTGGAAGAGGCTATAAAGCTCGGTGCTGACGGCGTTTCCATACACG
Source organism: Aquificaceae bacterium (assembly GCA_046292245.1). Lineage (GTDB taxonomy): Bacteria > Aquificota > Aquificia > Aquificales > Aquificaceae > Pampinifervens. The sequence goes on along the minus strand of JBKBRK010000018.1, from coordinate 17,762 downwards.
TTAATGTAGGTGCCGATATGGAGAGGGAGATGTTGAAAGATTTTGGCTATGTTTCAAAGGTCTGTGAAGAATGGGGTATGCCATTGCTTGCTATGGTTTATGGAAGGGGTAAAGATATGAACCAGTATGAGCCAAAGGTGGTAGCCCACTGTGCAAGGCTTGGTGCAGAATTGGGTGCGGATATGGTAAAGGTGCCCTATACGGGAGATGTGGAAAGTTTTTCAAAGGTGGTAGAAGGGTGTCCCATTCCCGTTGTAATAGCGGGGGGACCAAAGATGAAAACAGAAAGGGAAGTTTTTGAAATGGTTTATGGGGCTATAAAAGCTGGTGCCAGGGGTTTATCCATAGGTAGGAACGTGTTTCAGGCAAAAGATAGGATAAAAATGGTAAAAGCTCTTAGTCTTATAGTGCATGAAGGCAAGGGGGTAGAAGAGGCGTTAAAAATACTTGAGTGAGGAGGCAGGTATGGGCTTGTTAGAGGGTAAAAGGGCTTTGATCACCGGTATAGCCAATGAAAAAAGCATAGCTTACGGCATAGCAAAAGCCTTTTACAGGGAAGGTGCAGATCTTGCCTTCACCTATGCTAACGAAAAGCTTAAAAAGAGGGTGGAAGAGGTAGCCCAAGAGTTTGGCTCAAAGCTTGTTTTTGAATGCGATGTATCAAAGGATGAACATATAAAGGGTGTTTCCCAGTGGCTTTCAAAGGAGTGGGGCAGTCTTGATATCTTGGTCCATTCCATAGCTTTTGCACCCAAAGAAGAATTCAAGGGCGGCGTTATAGACACTTCAAGAGAGGGCTTTAAGATAGCTATGGAAATATCTGTGTATTCTCTTATAGCCCTTACAAGGGAACTGCTTCCTTTGATGGAAGGAAGAGAAGGCTCTATAATCACCCTTTCCTATTATGGTGCGGAGAAGGTGGTACCCCACTATAATGTAATGGGAATAGCAAAGGCTGCCTTGGAGTGCACTGTTAGATACCTTGCTTACGACATAGCCAAAAAAGGACACAGGATAAACGCCATATCCGCCGGTCCAATAAGGACCCTTGCTGCCTATAGTATAACGGGCTTTCACCTTCTTATGGAACACACCATGAAGGTAAACCCCTTTGGAAGGGCTATTACCATAGAAGAGGTAGGAGATGCAGCAGTTTTTCTATGTAGTCCTTGGGCGAGGGCTATAACGGGAGAGGTTATCCACGTTGATAATGGCTACCATATCATGGGCGTCTTTGGAAGGGAGGAGGAGATAAAGAAGGAATGAAACAATTTGAAGCCTTTGGGCTCAAGGAAGAGGAATACAAAAGAATCCTTCATAGACTTGGTAGAGAACCAAACCAAGTAGAGCTTGGCATTTTGGGAGCCTTATGGTCGGAGCACTGTTCCTATAAGTCTTCAAAGGTGCACCTTAGAAAACTTCCCACAAAAGCCCAATGGGTGATACAAGGCCCCGGAGAGAATGCAGGTGTGGTGGAGCTTGATCAGAAGGTTTGGCTTGCCTTTAAGGTGGAAAGCCACAACCATCCTTCTTTTATAGAGCCATTCCACGGTGCTGCAACAGGGGTGGGTGGAATAATCAGGGATATTCTATCTATGGGTGCAAGGCCCATAGCTTTGGTGGATTCTTTGAGGTTTGGCTTGCCAGTGGACAAAAGGATAGTAAAGGGTGTAGTAAAGGGCATATCCCACTATGGCAACTGCGTGGGAATTCCAACGGTGGCCGGAGAAACCTATTTTGAAGAGTGCTATAAAACAAACCCTTTAGTGAATGCCTTTTGCCTTGGAATAGTACCTGCAGAGAAGATGCTACGGGCAAGAGGAAAGCCGGGCGACCTTCTTTTCTTGCTCGGTTCTGCTACCGGAAGGGATGGCATACATGGTGCCGTTATGGCTTCTGGAGAGTTTGGCGAAGATTCCCATGAAAACCTTCCTAAGGTACAGGTAGGAGACCCTTACTTTGGCAAAAAGCTTATAGAGGCTCTTTTACAGATAATAGAAGAAGGCCTTATATCTGGACTTCAGGATTTGGGTGCCGCAGGGCTTTCTGGCTCTTCTTCTGAATTGGCAAGTAAATCCAAGTGTGGGGTAGAACTATGGCTTCATAAAGTGCCTTTAAGAGAGGAAGATATGACCCCCTTTGAAATTCTACTTTCAGAAAGTCAAGAAAGGATGCTCTTGGTAACACAAGAGGATAAGATAGAAAGGCTAAAAGAACTTGCCAGATACTACCACCTTGAGGGGGAAGTGGTAGGGAAACTAACAGAAGATGGCATCCTTAGAGCCTATTTCAATCAAGAGCTCGTTGCAGAACTTCCCGTTAGCCTTATAGTGGAAGAAGCTCCCGTGTATGAAAAGCCCTATAAGGAGCCAGATTACCTAAGGGAGACACGAAGCTTCCAACAGGACAGCTTGCCCTACGTAGATATAGAGGAGGCTCTAAAAAAGGTCCTTTCTTCTCCCAATGTGTGCTCAAAGGAGTGGATATACAGCCAGTACGACTATCAGGTGGGTACCAACACAGTTTTAAAGCCCGGTGGCGATGCTGCAGTATTGAGGGTTAAATGGGTTGTAAAGCCCGAGTTGAAAAGCGACAAGCTTATAGCCATAACTTCCGAAGGCAACGGTAGGATGGTCTTTTTGAATCCCTATGAGGGCGGTAGATACATAGTGGTAGAAGCCCTAAGGAATTTAGCATGTGTGGGTGCAAAGCCCCTTGGTATAACCGATTGTCTAAACTTTGGAAACCCAGACAGGCCTGAAATAATGTGGCAGCTGGTTAAAGCCATAGAGGGAATAGCTTCTGCATGCGAATTTTTCGGAGTACCCGTAGTTAGTGGAAATGTATCCCTTTATAACGAAACTGTGGAAAAGGAAGAGATAAGAAACATATTTCCAACTCCTATACTTGTGGCGGTGGGCTCCATAGAAGATGGTAAGTTTATGGACCACAGATTTAAAGAGGAGGGAGACTTGGTCTTTCTACTGGGAGACCTAAGAAGGGAGTTTTCCCTTGGAGGCAGTGAATTTCTAAAGGTGGTGCATGGAAAGGTTGCAGGGGATGTGCCAAAAGTTAATTTGGAAAAGGAAAAAAGGCTACAGGAACTCCTTTTAAGGCTTATTGAAGAAAACCTTGTAAAATCCGCTCACGATGTTTCTGTGGGTGGCCTTTTGGTATCTCTCCTTGAGGGGCTTTTCCACACAGACTTAGGGATGGAGATAAACCTTTATATGGATGAAAGGCTTGATGTTTTTCTCTTTTCGGAGAATCCAACCCTTGTGGTGGTAAGTGCAGAGAAGGAAAAGGCACAAGCCATAAAAGACCTGACACAGGCTTATGATATAGATTGGCTGTTCCTTGGAAAGATAAAGGGAGATGGGCTTTTTACCCTTAGCAATAACGAAGAGAAGGTCTTTGAGATACCTGTAAAGGAATTACAGAGAATATGGGAAAAGGCTTTGGAAAATATGCTTTAGTATATGCACTTTGCGCCTTTTTTGTCCTTTTCTTGGACCTTGTAAGCAAAGGACTTGCCCAGGTCCATCTGCAGCATAAGGAAATAACCCTTTTGCCCTTTTTACACCTTGTGCTGGTTTATAACAAGGGCATAGCCTTTGGTCTTCTTTCCGATGTGCCTTCTTTTATACGCATACCCATACTGTTAATCACACCGATAGTTGCCTTGGTGATAACCTTTATCTACGCTGTAAGGTCAAGGGAGGTTTTTAATGCAATAATTATGGGTATGGTAGGCGGCGGTGCCTTGGGAAACTTCTACGATAGGCTTTTTTTGGGTTATGTAAGAGACTTTATCTATCTTTCCTACGGAGAACTTTCCTGGCCCGCCTTTAATATAGCAGACGCCAGCATAAGCCTTGCCCTATTTATTTTTATCCTTAGGGGTATAAGGGCTGGAAAAGGTTAAAAATTCCCTATGGCTAAGGGTATCGCGTACCTTAGGGAAAACTCGCCAATTGCCCACATCAAATATTATTGGGCGGGTCGTGAACCGCCTCTAAAAAATATTTTCTCTTACTTCTAAGCTGTCCGCAGGCTCCAAAGACTTCTATTCCTTTACTGAGTCTTACAAAAACGGAAAGGTTATAGCTTCTTAGTATGTCCTGAAAGGCATAAACTCTTTGCAGGTCCGGTCTTTCAAAGGGCAAGGAAGGGTCTGGATTGTAGGGTATTAGGTTTATCTTGAACTTTTTCCTGTATGGCTTTACCAACTGGGCAAGGCTGTGAGCATCCTTTTCATGGTCATTAATATCCTTTATAATTACATACTCTAACATTATCCTTCTATCGGGAGGATAGGGAAACCTTCCCAAGGTTTCTATAAGCTCTTCAAGGGGGTTGGTTTTGCTGATGGGCATGAGATATTCCCTTAAGTACTGGCTTGGGGCATTTATGGAAATTGCTAAGTTTAGTTCCTTCATAAGAGGGTCTTGTGCCATGCACTTTATCTGAGCTATTAGGCCGCTTGTGGATATACTAACCCTCCTTTTTGACAGGTCTATTCCCCAGGGGCTTATCATTATCTCTACCGCTTTTCTGACCGCTCCGTAGTTGGCAAGGGGTTCTCCCATGCCCATAAAGACCACATTTCTTATCCTTTGGCTAAGGTCCCTTTGTACCAAAAGGTACTGATCTATTATCTCGGGAGTGCTTAAATTCCTTACAAGACCATCCCTTGCGGTAGCGCAGAATCTACAATTTATCGCACATCCTATTTGAGAGGAAAGGCATAGGGTTAGATGGTCTCTTTCAAAGATAAGGACTGTTTCTATAAAATACCCATCTTCTGCACGGAACAGGTACTTAACAGAATCACTGGCGCTTACCTTATCCGCAAGTTCAAGGGTATGAGCTCTAAAGCTTTTTGATAGGATATCTCTGTGCGCCTTTGAAAGGTTCGTCATTTTATGAAAGTCTGTCTCAAGCCTTTGGTATATCCAGTTCATAACCTGGCTTGCCCTGTAGGGCTCAAGCCCTATGCTTTGTATTTTTTCTTTGAACTCTTGCAATGCATACGAGGTGATCAGTTCCATAAGTATAATTATAGGCTTAGGGCACGCCAAGTGAAAAAATTGCACTGTAGGACATGCGGCTATACCTCCCTGCAAGGGATGAATTCCCCACCCATATAGATTTAAACTCTGCTCAAAATTTACACAAGCCCGTTCAATAAATAAGCAAAGCCGTGATACTCCCCTCCTTAAATCTCTGCTGTGCTTGACTTTTCCTTTTGGCACTTTTTTGCATAAATAGAACTGAAGCGAGGAGGTGCGCATCATGAAACTGAATAGAAGAGGCCTTATCTATTTAGGTGCCTTGGGAGTTGCTTCTGCAGTTGCAAAGAATGCCTTTGCAAGCCAGGCAAAGGAGGTAAAGGTGACAGACCTTGCCAGTATATCTCCTTTAAAGCCTGTCAGCTTTAACTACCCCGACGAGGAATCCCCTGCAATACTTCTGGATATGGGTAAGCCCGTCTATATGGGCGTTGGTCCAAAGAAATCCATAGTTGCCTATTCAAGCTTATGTCAGCATATGGGCTGTCCTGTTAACTTTGATAGCAAAAGTAGGTTTTTGGTATGTCCGTGCCATATGAGTATTTACGACCCAGCCCGTGGTGGTATGTGTGTGGAAGGACCTGCCATAAGCAGGCTTCCAAGGATAATCCTTAAGGTTAAAGGAAAAAGCATCTATGCGGTGGGCGTATCTCAGGGTATCATATACGGAAGAGCGAACAACTTGGGGAGGTAATAGCCATGGATAGAAGAGACTTTTTAAAATCTTCCTTAATAGATGCTGGACTTTTGCCCCTTCTCACATGGGAGGAGGCAAAAGCTTTCAGCTTGGATGCGGAGCTTATGCCCGAGGATTTAGAATTGCCACCAAAGGATGCTCAAGTTTTTAATCTTACCTGTCAGTACTGTATGGTGCAGTGTGGATATAAGGCTTATGTATGGGAACAAAGGGAGCTTATACTACAGCCCTATCTGGGGAATGGGTCCATCCTTACTTTATAAACAGGGTTATAAAGGTGGGAAAGAGGTTTTTGTGGCTATAGTGCCAGACAAGGACTGCATTATAAATCAAGGAGACCATTCGGTTAGGGGCGGTGGAAACGCCAAGACTCTATACACCCAAAGATCGCCCCAAGTAGCTTCAAAGCGCCTTCATTATCCTATGGTGCGCCTGAAGGGCAAGGATTCTCCTTTTATAAGGGTTAGCTGGGATGAGGCCACGGAGTTTATCGCAGAAAGGTTTACAAAGATAAAACAAGAACATGGTCCAGATGCCTTAGGTATGGTTTTTGGAGACTGGCTTTGGACCCTGCCCACCTATGCAATTCTAAAGTTTTGGTTTAAGGGCTTGGGCTCTTCCTCTTATGCAGGAAATGGTTGGTTTTTTGATGAAGAGAGTGCGGGCATTTCCGCTGCCTTTGGAAGCGGTACTCGGAGCTTTACCGTTGAAGACTTTGAGATAACCAAGCTTTTGGTCACCGCGGGGACCAATTTGCAGGCAAACGGAAGCGTTTGGTGGCATAGGTTTTATCTCAAAAACCTCTCCGTGGGAAAGGCAAAGCATATAGACATAGACTCACGCCGCACCCTCCAAGCCCAGATGGCGGAAAAGCATGGCGGACTGCACCTTCAAATAAAGCCCGGAACAGATCCCATATTGGCGGGTGTTTTGATAAGGTTGGTTTTAGAAAAAGATGCCTACGATAAAGACTTTGTACGCAAATACGTGGCAGGCTTTGAAAAGGTGGTGGAAACCTTTAAAGATCCCAAGTTTTCTTTGGACAACGCCTCAAGGGCTACGGGCATACCAAAGGAAAAGATACTTAAGGCTGTGGAACTTATGATAGAGAATAGGGGACAATCCATGTTCTTGCATGAGAAGGGCTTGATACATCAAATGGCGGCTTTTGAGGCTCAACATGCTTATGCGGTGCTTGGAATAATACTGGGCAATGTGGGCAAGCCCGGTGCCTGCACTTCCAGAGCTGGAGGACATCCAAAGGGTACTTTTGCCTGGCCGGAAGAACCACCTTCAAGGGAGCATAACCTTAACATATATGAAGGGCTGGAAAAGGGAAAGGTCAAAGCCCTTTGGGCTTATGGCTGCAACGTCTTCAAGCAGATGCCCTCCCTAACAAAGTATAGACCCTTGATGGAAAAGACCTTCTTAGTTGTTTCCGACAGGATACACACCGAAATGGACTTTGCGGCGGATGTTTCTCTACCGGCAGCCACATGGGGAGAGACAGACTTAATACTGGCAAGTGAAGACAGGAGGGTACGTATACTTCAAAGCTTTATGGATCCGCCGGGAGAGGCAAAGCCCGACTGGGAGCATGTGGTCCTGGTGGCAAAGAAGATGGGTATCCAGGGCTTTGATTGGAAAAGCCCAAAGGATGTCTGGGATGAAATTCGCTCTCAAAATGACTGGATCAAGGAAATGGATTGGGACAGTCTTTTAAAGGCTGGCACAAACGGACTTAGGTATCCCATGGTAAAGGGCAAATCACCCAATAGGCTCTATTCCGACGAGATGGAAAGGATAATGGGTAAAAGGTTCTTCACAAAGGACAACAAGATACACGTAGAGAAGATAACAGTCCTTAAGGATTTTGACCCTAAGAAGTACGAATGGGGTGAGGTAAGCTCTCGCTATCCCCTTATGGCTATAGACTTTAGGCTAAATGAGCTTTGGAATACGGGATACACCTACTGGGATACGCCGGGTGCATACGAAAGAACTCCCGACGCCTATCTGCTTATAAACCCTGTGGATGCCAAAGTCCGTGGCATAAGCACAGGTCAGTGGGTTGTATTGGAATCACCCTATGGTAAGTGTAAGGCGGTGGCAAGGGTAAGCGACGAGGTATCACCTGGTGTGGTGGGTATGCCGGCCCTTTTCCCAAAACCGGAGCAAGAGTTTAACTATGCCACAAGGCCTACACCAACCACCGATGGCAGCGTTGATACCATGGTTGCCTGTGAAGTTTATGCCCTTTGAATTTCACAGACAAGAGAAGATAAAAGACACAAAAAGGGGATGGGGGGAGTGGGGCTTGCTTTTAAACTCTGGATGAAATTGACAGCCTATATACCAAGGATGGTCTTTTAGTTCCACAATCTCCACAAGCTTACCGTCGGGAGAAAGCCCAGAGAATACCAAACCGTGCCTTTCAAAAAGCTCTCTGTATTTGTTATTAAACTCATACCTATGTCTATGCCTTTCGTATATGAGGTCCTTTTGATATATCTGTTTTGTCTTCGTGCCCTCTACCAACTTACAAGGATAAGAGCCAAGCCTCATGGTACCGCCCAACTCTTTTATATTTTTCTGTTCTTCCATTATGTCTATAACCGGATGAGGGCTAAAGGGGTTAAACTCTGTAGAGTTGGCATCTCTTAATTTGAGCACGTTCCTTGCAAACTCCACACACATAATCTGCATACCCAAACATATGCCAAAGGTGGGCTTTTTTGATAACCTTCCGTAATTTAAAGCTTTAAGCTTTCCTTCTATTCCCCTCTCTCCAAACCCCCCCGGTACCAGTATGCCATCCGCCTCATCCAAAAGCTCCTCTTGGTAATCCTCCGCATTAGTCCAAAGAACCTTTACCCTTACTCCGTTGGCAATGCCGCCATGGATAAGAGCTTCCACCACACTCTTATAAGAGTCCTTCAAAGAAACATACTTACCCACAAGGGCTATTTTTACCTCCCTCTCCGAGGATTTCAACGTTTGAACTATACTCTCCCACCTACTTTCCCTTTCTTTGTATTCAAAGCCAAAATGCTGGGTTATAAGCCTGTCCAAACCTTGATTTTTAAAGACAAGGGGAATCTCGTATATAAACTCCACATCGGGGGCGGATATTACCGCAGACTTTTTCACATTGGTAAAGAGGGCTATCTTCTCCTTTATACTCTCCGGTATATCTATCTCAGACCTACAGAGAATAATGTCCGGTTGTATTCCTATAGCCCTTAGCTCTTTAACAGAGTGTTGGGTGGGCTTGGTTTTTAATTCTCCTGCGCTCTTTACGTAGGGCACATAGGTGGTATGCACGAAAAGGACCTTCCCCCTTCCAAGCTCCATAGAAAGCTGGCGTACTGCTTCCAAAAAGGGCAAACCCTCTATATCTCCCACAGTCCCACCAATTTCCACTATAACCACATCGCAGTCTTCTTCCGCCTCCCTTATGAGTCTTTTTATCTCGTCGGTTATGTGGGGTATTACCTGCACCGTCGCACCAAGGTAGCCCCCTTCTCTTTCTCTTTGTATAACGTTGTAATAAACCCTCCCTGCAGTTATGTTGTTCTTCTTGCTTGTAAATCTGTTGGTAAATCTTTCGTAGTGCCCAAGGTCAAGGTCTGTTTCTGCCCCATCCTCGGTTACATAAACCTCTCCATGCTGGTATGGGCTCATGGTGCCCGGGTCTACGTTAAGATAGGGGTCAAGCTTTTGGATGTTTATTTTTAGCCCTTGCTCTTCAAGAAGTGAAGCTATGGATGCGGAGGCTACACCCTTGCCAAGGGAGGATAAAACTCCACCGGTTACGAAAATATAACAAGGCATGTATGAGTATTTTACAACAACCTACACTTTTTGAAAACGGGTACTTGAGGCTGTTTCAAAAACCCCAATTTAAGTACCCCCTATGCTAAAATCATAAAAGATAGGCAAAATAATCATCTACTCTAACTCATTTTCTTTAGCAACAAAGATTTAACCCTACTAAAAGACCTTATGAGAAGATGATTATCTGCCTAAGAAAATTTAAAATTTTGGTATTCAGGCTTCCAGCCTGTTTTTTTATCGCAAGCAAGGATGCCTGCGCTACTGATGAAAGGGGAATTTCTCACCCAACGTATATTATATTACGTCCTTGCCTTTATTGAAAACTTGACCTAAAATTTAACCATGTCTTACTTAGCTATTGACAGCCTACAGCAAAAAAAGGACGCCATGGAGTTTATAGTTAAGTGATCTTCCCAAGCATGGAAAGGTTGAACCCTTCTCAAGAGAGTGTGGTGAGGCATTTTGGAAAACCGCTCCTTGTTATTGCGGGTGCAGGATCTGGAAAAACAAAGACTCTTGCCCACAAGGTGGAGTTTCTAATAAGGGAAAAGGGTATAGACCCTTACAAGATCTTGGCGATAACCTTTACCAACAAGGCAAGCAAGGAAATAAAGGAAAGGGTAGAAAGGGTTGCAGGCGTAGATTTAGCTTGGTCTGGCACCTTTCATTCCGTAGCCCTAAGGCTTTTAAAGGAAAGGGGTAGGGATATAGGTATAAACCCAAGCTTTGGCCTTCTTTCGGAGGGAGAAAGGGACAGGATACTAAAGGGCATAGTTCAAGACAAAGAAACCTTGGAAAAGTTAAAGGCATACATATCCCAAAGGATAGAAGACCTAAAACCTTCAAAGGATCCCACCTTGGAAGAAGCCCTTAAAGAATACCTTAGACTTCTCAGAGAGATGAAGCTTATGGACTTTAGCAGCCTTATGCTCTATTTTTACAAACTTTTAAAAGAACAAACCTCTATAAGGGATAGTTTTTCCTTTGTACTTGTGGATGAGTTCCAAGATACAAATACCATACAGTATGAAATCCTAAGGCTTATAGCAAAAGAGAATGTATGCGTCATAGGAGACCCAAATCAATGCATATACGAATGGAGATATGCAAAGCCCTATAACATTTTACGCTTTAAGGAAGATTTCAACCCAGATATAATAAAGCTTGAATACAACTACCGCTCCAAGCCCTACATACTTTACACCGCCAACTGTATCCTTCAAGCATCCACAGCCCAATGGAAGGATCTTGTACCCCTTTTAAAACCTGTAAAGCAAGGAGAAGAAAAGCCGGTGGTAAAAAGGTTTGAAAAGGATGAGGAAGAAGCCTTATGGATAGCCACAAAAATAAGGGAATTGCTAAATCATCACAAGCCATCCCAGATAGCTATTTTGGTAAGGACTGGTTATATAACAGAGCCAATAGAAAGAGCCCTTTATAACTTCAAAATACCCTACAAGGTTGTAGGAACGCTTAGGTTTTTTGAGAGGTCTGAGATAAAGGATTGCCTTAGCTTCCTAAGGGTTGCCCTTAATCCTTACGACAGGGTAAGCTTTGAAAGGGCTTTGGGTTTGGTGGCAAAGGGTATAGGAGAAAAAACCATTGACCTTATTACCAAACTGGGAAAGGGAAACCTTATAGAGGGCTCCAAGCTTGCCCTAAAAGAGTTGCCCCAAGCCAAGGCAGTTGCCTTGTACGAATTTTTAAAAAAGCTTTCTGTCTTCATCAAAGAAATAGAAAACTATCCCTTTGCCCTTGAAGGACTTTTACAAGATATTGACTTTTGGTCTTATTTGGAAAACTATAAAGACGCCCAAGAAAGGAGGGAAAACGTTAAAGAGCTTATTAGATATCTAAAGCAAAAACAGCAAGAAGGATATACCCTTGAAGAAGTCCTTCAGGAGATCGCCTTTATCCTTGATGAAGAGCAAGAAAGCAACGCAGTCCAGATTATGACCATACACGCCAGCAAGGGTTTGGAGTTTGACGTGGTCTTTTTACCAAGGCTTGAGGAGGGCATTCTGCCCCATGAAAGGTCCATGGAAAGTCAAGAGGAACTGGAAGAAGAACTAAGGCTTTTCTACGTGGCTATCACAAGGGCAAGGGACTTGCTTTTCATGAGCTATACAAAACAAGCCAAACCCAGCAGGTTTCTCTCTTATATAAACAAAGCCTACCTTGACCTTTCTGCCTTTGTAAAGAAGAAGACCACTTACATGCCCGAGTTGAAAAGCCCCTACGGGTTTAAAGTGGGAGATATAGTTTTTCATGAATTCTTTGGTCAGGGAGTTATCCTAAGCCTTGAAGATTCCAGAGCTTTGGTGGAGTTCAAGGGAGGAAAGAAGACTATACACACAGCTTTTTTAAAACCCTTGGTATAATTAAGATATGCGCACAAAGGTAGCTTGGAGCATAACCCATCAGGAATTTACCATAACCGACTATTACTACTTTTCTATACTTCAAAGGGAAGCAGAAAAAAGGGGACTTATCATTGACGAGGTAGATAACTGGGAAAAACTATCCCAGTACGACACCATAGTTTTTAACTACCCAGAGATACCCTTTACTGAAAAGGAAGTTGATGACGTGGAAAAGTGGGTTTGGGAGAAGGGTAAAAAGGTGATCCTTTTGGGATACTATAAAAACGAAGACCGCATTGCAGACACTTGCAACACCCTTGCAAGAAGGTTTGGCATGGAATTAAACCCCGATGAGGTAGTTGATGAAGTAAACAACCACCAAGGTGATAAATACTTTGTGGTGACTTCAAAGATAAGAAGGTACAATAAAAACGAGAAAAACGAGGTGAGTGTAAACCGTATAATGCTTGCCTGTAGTGCTTCCATAAAGCCCCTAATGCCCGATATAAAGGTTGTGGTAAGGGCAGAAGATACCGCTCAATCTAACATGGGCAACTATACCCTTCTTATTGCAGAACAGTTGGCTCCCACAAGCGGTGGTTATTTCTGCTTGGCGGGCACATGCGTTTTTTGGGATAACTACTCTATTACCCTTTACGATAACCTTGAATTTTCAATAAATCTCTTACTTCATAGCCCACACCGTTCAGATATAATCCGCCTTTAGATACGGGAATTTTAAATAACTGGGTGGTTTGTGAACGTTTTGGCGTTGGTGCATAAATTTTCAAAAGGGCTACAATCAATAACTTAAACGAGGTAGATTTTTCCAGCTTATAAGCTTGCCAATTGACTTATAAAATAGGAATATCAAGGGTTTCTCCGAAGTTCCTTTAACGGATTTATTCACCAATGTCAACCGTTTCTACAAGGGAATTTTTCACTCGGTGTGTAATTAGAATATATTATTTTCCTATGCTAAGGGAAGGGTGGATAATTTTTGCCTTTGTAGTAATCTTAAGTGCTATTATACTACCAATCCCTGCCTTTATATTGGACCTTCTCTTGGCTCTTAGTATCACTTTTTCTATGACTGTCCTTATACTTTCCACCTTTGTAAAGGAACCTCTTGAACTTTCTGCCTTTCCCAGTATACTACTTTTGGGAACCCTTCTAAGGCTCTCTTTAAACATCGCCGCCGCAAGGAGAATCCTCCTCTATGGACATGAGGGAACCAGCGCTGCAGGACACATTATAGAGGGTTTTGGCACCTTTGTGGTAGGTGGTGATGTGGTGGTTGGTTTAATAGTCTTCCTTATTTTCATAGTTATAAACTTTATAGTTATAACAAGGGGTGCAGAAAGGATCTCGGAAGTGGCGGCACGCTTTACCTTGGACGCTATGCCTGGAAAGCAGATGAGCATAGACGCAGACCTCAACGCCGGGCTCATAACAGAAGAGGAGGCAAAGAGAAAAAGGGCTCAACTTGAACAAGAATCTGCCTTTTATGGTGCTATGGATGGTGCCAGTAAGTTTATAAGGGGTGATGCCATAGCGGCACTTATCATACTCTTTTTAAGCCTTGTGGGTGGTCTAATTGTAGGTTTGGTCTTTAAGGGTTTGGGTTTCTCCGAAGCTATAAAAACTTACTCTTTGCTTACAGTAGGTGAAGGTCTTGCCAGTCAGATACCAGCCCTTGTGCTTTCCACCTCTGCTGGTGTTGTGATCACAAAGTCCTCCTCAAAGGGAGAGTTGGGAAAGGTACTGTTTGCAGAATTTTCTAAGGAGCCTAAGGTCTTCCTTTATTCCTCTTCCCTTCTACTTTTTATAGCCCTTATACCGGGATTTCCCAAAGTACCCTTCTTTTTGATGGCGGGCATATTGGGTGGATTATACTACCTTTTTAATAAAACTCTTAAAGAGGAGGAGTTAAAAAAGCTAGAGGAGATTATAAAAGAACAAAAAAAACCACCTTCTGAAAAGAAGGAGGAGGAACTCTTTACGCAACCTGAACCCATAGCCCTCGAAATAGGCTATGGTCTCATTCCATACGTGGATGATACTCAAGGCGGAGACATACCCGATAGAATAAAGACCGTAAGAAAACAGTTGGCAAAGGACTATGGAATGATCATCCCCTTGGTTCATATAAGGGATAACCTCCGCCTAAAACCCTATCAATACAGAATACTTATAAAAGGTATGGAAGTGGATACCTACGAGGTAGTTCCTGGGGCTTGGTTGGCTATAGATTTAGGTGGTGCACGAGTGCCCTTAGAGGGTACAGAAACAAAGGACCCCTCCTTTAAGTTAAAAGCCTATTGGATAAGGGAAGAACTAAAGGATAAGGCTCAGAAGCTTGGTTATATGGTGGTGGATACCTCCACGGTGATCGTGACCCATATAAGCGAGGTGATAAAGAAAAACCTCTACGAAATACTGGGAAGGTCGGAGGTGTTGGAGCTGGTGGAAAACCTATCAAAAAAATATCCAAAGGCGGTTCAGGGACTTGTTCCAGATATAGTGCCAATTTCCATAATACATAGAGTACTTCAAAACCTTTTGAAGGAAAGTATCCCCATAAACGACCTTCTAACCATATTAGAAACGTTGGCGGATTATATAGAACAGGTAAAAGACCCAGAGCTTCTTACCGAGTTCGTACGCCAAAGGCTTGCCAAAAAGATAACACGGATGTATACCACCGATGGCATCCTGTACGCCATGGTATTATCTCCAAAGCTTGAAGCAAAATTGACCGCATACCTTCAAGAGGGGAAGGAAGACGAATTTTTAGACCTTCTTATAAACAAGGTTTATCCCAAACTTTCCCAAGAGATCACAAAGTTTAACCAATACCAAGCTCTACCCCTTGTTATAACCTCAGGAAGTATAAGAAGACATGTAAGAAAAGTGCTTGAAAACTATATACCAAGCTTAACAGCACTGTCGTATAATGAACTTGACAGACAGGTGAATCTAAAGGTCATAGGTGTAATAGATGAAGATTAAAAAGCTAATAGTGGACTCTCTTCAGGAGGCTGTGGAGGAAGTGAGGGCTCTCTATGGTTCAGAAGCCATTATTCTGTCCACAAGGGTTGTAAAAAGGAATATAGTTCCTTTTCTACCCTTTCCAAAGAGCTCCAAGCTGGAGATAACCGTAGGCATACCCGACAGGGAGGATTTTACCACGGAGTTTAAAAAGGAAGAAACCCTTTATCAAGAGATCAGCAATCTTAAGGAGAATCTCAAAGAAGTTATGGAGATTGTAAAGAGACAAAGGGTGGAGAAAGAAGAAGTCAGCAAGGAAGATTTAGAATCAGAATTTTCTATAAGAGCCCTCTACCTTATGAATAAACTTATAAACAAAGGGGTTGCAAAGGAGATAGCCCAAAAAATAGTGGAATCCTCCTGTGGCTATGACTTTGAACTTAAGAGGCTTGACCTTAAGGGGGAAAACATAGAGGCTCTTATAGAGGGCTTTAGCAAAGGTATAAGGATCGTGGAAAATTTCCCAGAGGAAGGCTTTGTTATCGTGGCGCTTCTTGGACCAACTGGAGTTGGCAAAACAACAACCATAGCAAAATTGGCTTATATGTTCAAAAGACAAGGCAAAAGGGTGGGGCTTATAACCATAGACAGCTATAGGGTAGGGGCGGTGGAGCAGCTAAGGACCTATGCCAATATAATGGAGCTTCCCTTTAGGGTTGCGGATACTCCCCTTAAGTTGAGGGAATGTGTGGGAGAGTTATCCTTTCTTGACTTGGTTCTTGTGGACACGGGAGGCAGGAATCAATACGACGAAATAAGGGTAAAGGAACTTTCCCACTTCTTTACTAAATTACCCACCCTAAGGGCATACATAGCCCTTGGTGCAAATACGGAAGAGAGAGTACAGTACGAGGTGATAAAGAGCTTTGGCTCAGTGGCGGACCCTTCTGGCCTTGTATTTACCAAGTTGGATGAAACAAACTACTTTGGGACTGCCATAAACGTAGCTCACAGGACTCAACTTCCCATACTCTGCTTTACTACGGGGCAGAGGGTACCAGAGGATATTGTTATGGCGAACTACGAGTACTTAGCTAAGATATTTTTAGAGGTGGTATGATGGAAACTCAGGCTTTACACCTTCTTAAGGTTGAAGGAAAGGAAGAAAGGACAGGTTATATAGCAGTTGCCAGCGGTAAAGGAGGAGTAGGTAAAACCTTAATATCTATAAATACCGGAAGGATAATAAGCAGGAATGGTAAAAAGGCGCTAATAATCGACGGGGATTTAGGGCTTAGTAATGTGCATATTATGCTTGGAATAACTCCGGCAAAAAATCTTTATCACTTTTTTATGGGGGAGGCATCCCTTGAAGATATAGTGGTGCCCATTGAAGATGGCCTTGCCTTCATATCTGGTGGTAGCGGTGTGAAGGAGCTGGTAAACATGCCCCCAACCCAACTTAGAAACCTCATTTACAGATTACAAGAGTATGCCGAAAAGAATTATCACTGGGTTATCTTTGATACCCCTCCGGGCATACATTCTGATACCACTGCTTTGGTATCTTCCAGCAATATTCCCCTTATCATAACCACACCAGAGCCTACCGCCATAGCAGATGCCTATGGCCTTATAAAGGTGCTAAACCGGGAGGAAAAGGTTAAAGAGTTTTACCTGCTTGTAAATAAGGTACAAAGCTATGAAGAGGGTATGAAGGTTTTTGAAAGCATAAGGGTGGTTTGTGAAAAGTTTACTTCTGCCGAGGTAAAGTACTTGGGAAGCGTAAGGTTTATTCCAAAAATGATAAGGAACATAGTAAATCAGAATCCCTTTGAGGAAGGCTTCATAAAAGACCTTACCAATGCCCTATCAAAGTTGCCCTTGGATATTAAGCCACATCCCCATAGCTTTTGGGAAAGGCTATTATCAAAGCTTAGGAGAGGTCCATGAAATTAGGAATCATTGGATACGGCAATATGGGAGAGAGCTTCGCAAAGGCTCTTAAAAAGCATGCACAGATAGTCATCTACGATGTAAGCCAAGACAAAAAGGAAAAGGCTTTGCAAGAGGGCTTTGGTGTAGCTAAGGATATAGTTTTTTTATTAGAAAGTTCCCAATGGCTTCTCCTTGCAGTAAAGCCAAAGGACGTGGCAGAAGTGCTAACAAAACTAAAAGACAACTTAGAGGATAGAATACTCATAAGCTTGGTTGCGGGGCTTAGCCTTTCAAGGATTGAGGAAATGTGCGGAAGTTCAAGGGTCATAAGGCTTATGCCCAATATAAACGCCCTTGTGGGCAAGGCTACCATAGCCCTTGCCTTTGGAAAAGGAGTAAAGGAAGAGGAAAGGAAGACCTTTAAAGAGCTCTTTAGCAATTGTGGTAGTCTTTATGAGTTGGAAGAACCCCTCTTTGATGTCTTTACCGCTTTGGCGGGTTCTGGTCCTGCCTTTGCCTTTAAGTTTATCCATGCCCTTGCCCTTGGCGGTGTAAGGGAAGGCCTATCCTACGAGTTGGCCAAATCCATAGCCATAGATATGCTTTTGGGCTCCTGCTATCTTTTGAAGGAAAAGGGAGGAAATCCAGAGGAGTGGGTAGTAAAGGTTGCCTCCCCCGGCGGTACAACTATAGAGGGCATAAAAGTACTTGAAGAGAGGGGCTTTTCGGGCATAATTATGGAGTGTATTTCAAAGACTTCCGAGAAGTCTAAAAAACTTCTATGATCTTTGCTCTCAAAAAGGGGAAGGCAAGGCTTGTGTTAAAAAGATTGGAAGAGGACGAAGTTTTAACCTTAAAACAGAT
>JBKBRK010000017.1:0-21083 GCA_046292245.1 Aquificaceae bacterium | reverse complement strand
CACGGCCAAAGGCCGGCGGATTTTAAGTCCGCTGCGTCTGCCTGTTCCGCCACACCCCCGGCATATATAATTATAAAGTATAATACACACCCAGCATGTATAATTAAATATATTTAACCTATAAAGGAGGGTTGAACCATGAGTAGGATGATTAGCTTTTCAAAGGATGGCGTGGAAGTCTCTGGGTATTTGGCGGAGCCAGAGTTTGGCAAGGGACCTATGGTTTTCGTTTTCCACGAATGGTGGGGGCTTGTGGATCACATAAAGGATGTATGCGACAGATACGCAAAGGAAGGCTTTTATGCCTTTGGTATTGACCTGTACAAGGGACAAAGGGCAAAAGATCCAGAAAATGCAGGAAGGCTTATGCAAGACCTATTCCAAAACAGATTTTCAGAAGCAGAAGCTATGGTAAAAGCCGCCATTGAATATTTCAAAGAACAAGATATGGGATATGTGGCAAGAATTGGAGAATTTATGCTTGGTGCAACTGGCTTTTGTTGTGGTGGAACATGCACATGGTACTTTGGGGCAAAGTTTGCTGATGATTTTAAGGCTTTAGTACCATACTATGGGCTTTATAGCATAGTGCCCATAGATTTTTCCAATATAAAAGCTCCCGTGCTTGCCGTCCATGCAGGCAAGGATGCCTTTATACCTTTATCGGAAGTAGTAAAGGCTGTAGAGGAATGCAACAAAGAGAGCCTTAATGCCCAATTTATCATCTATTCTGGTGTAGACCATGCATTCTTTAATGATACAAGACCGGAGGTTTACCACGAGGAGTATGCCAACGACGTTTGGGAGAAAACCATAGCCTTCTTCAATAAGTACCTTAAATGACGTGGAAAGATAGGCTTATACTGATAGTAGTTTCTATAGTAGGTGCCATTGCCTTTGGCGTGCTTGCCCTTTCAAGGGGAGAGCCCATAGGCGTTGTATGGCTTTTGATAGCCATCTTGTGCATATACTTTATAGGTTATAGGTATTATTCTTACTTTATAGCCTACAAGGTCTTTGAAATTAACGACAATAACCCAACGCCTGCCCATAAGTTGTACAACGGGCTTGACTATGTACCCACCAATAAATGGGTCCTCTTTGGCCATCACTTTGCCTCCATTTCTGGTGCTGGTCCGCTGGTGGGACCTGTGCTTGCAGCCCAGATGGGTTATCTACCGGGAACCCTTTGGATACTCTTGGGAGTCCTTTTGGCGGGTGCAGTGCAGGATATGGTGATCCTTACCATCTCCATGAGGAAAGATGGAAAAAGCTTAGGACAAATAGCAAGGGAAGAGCTTGGGAAGGTGGGAGGCTTTATAACCCTTTTGGTTATATACAGCATTTTGATAATCCTTCTTGCGGTGCTCGGGCTTGTGGTGATAAAGGCTTTGGCTCAAAGCCCTTGGGCTACCTTTTCTGTTTTTATGACCATGCCCATAGCTATGCTTATGGGTGTTTATATGTGGCGTATAAGGCCCGGAGCTGTTCTACACTCTTTCCTTTTTGGCGTTATAGCCCTGCTTTTTAGCCTTTACGTGGGAAGGCTTATAGCCCAAAACGAACTCCTTGGAAAAATTTTTACCCTCTCCGAAGCTCATCTTGCCATAGCCCTTATGGTTTATGGCTTCTTTGCTTCTGTTTTGCCTGTGTGGCTTTTGCTTGCACCAAGGGATTATCTTAGTACCTTTTTAAAGCTTGGCACTGTAATACTTATAGCCTTGGCGGTTGCCCTTGTAAACCCAGAGATAAAGATGCCGGCGATCACCCAGTTTGCCTATACGGGCTATGGTCCCGTATGGAAGGGCGACCTTTTCCCCTTTCTATTTATCACTATAGCCTGTGGTGCAGTTTCTGGTTTTCATGCCCTTATATCCTCTGGCACTTCTCCCAAACTCCTTGATAAGGAAAGTCATGTGAGGCTTGTGGGCTATGGTGGTATGTTGGGAGAGTCCTTTGTTGCTATGATGGCTCTCATTGCCGCCGTTTCCATGGAACCCGGTCTTTACTTTGCCATAAACAGCCCTGCTTCGGAGATTGGTAAAACGGTGCAAGAAGCCGCCAGTAAAATATCCAGCTGGGGCTTTTATATAACTCCCGAATACTTAGAAGAGATAGCTAAAAAGATAGAAGAACCTACTATACTTTCAAGAACTGGTGGCGCTCCTGCCCTTGCCATAGGTATGGCTCTTATCTTTGCAAGGATAACAGGAGATGCTCTTCTTGCCTTTTGGTATCATTTTGCCATACTTTTTGAGGCGGTTTTTATCCTTACCACCATAGACACGGGCACAAGGGTTGGTAGGTATATCCTCCAAGACCTTCTCTCTGGAATATCACCAGCCTTTAGAGATTACAGAAATCTGCGGATAAACCTTCTTACAAGTGGTATAACAGTGCTTGCGTGGGGCTACTTTTTATACGTGGGCGTCATAGACCCCTATGGTGGTATAAAGACCCTTTGGCCCCTTTTTGGCATATCCAACCAGCTTTTGGCTTCCACAGCCTTGGTAGTAGCAACGGTGTACCTTGCCAACAATAGAAAGTTTAAGCACCTTTGGGTTGCGGCAATCCCTGCCCTCTTTTTGTCAGTAAACACCATAAGCGCAGGTTTGGAAAGGGTGTTCCACCCAGATAAAGCCATAGGCTTTTTATCTCAGGCAAAGTTTCTTTCTCAAGCCTTAGCCCTTGGCAATCTACCCCCCACAATTCCAAGCGTAGAGATAGCCCAAAGGGTCATCTTTAATAACTATGTAAATGCCTTTATGGCTTTGCTTTATGTATCCTTGGTAGCCTGCGTGATATTGATAGCCCTATATAGGATCAAAGAAGCCTATTCAAAGTAAGTTTAAACTATATTAGGATTTCTATAGCCTCTTTTATATGCCTTAGGGAAAACAGCTCTACGCCCTCCAGCTCAAGGGCGCATCCCTTTGGCACTATAGCCTTTTTGTATCCAAACCTTAGACCCTCCTTTATCCTTTCCTCCGCAAAGTGCACCGCCCTTACCTCCCCCGATAAACCAAGCTCTCCAAAGATCACAAAATCCTCTATGGGCTTGTCCTTTACTGAGCTAACTATTGCAAGGGCTACCGCCAAGTCTATGGCGGGCTCTTCCACCCTTACCCCACCTACCAAATTGACAAAAACATCCTTATCCCTTGTGAAGATCTTCGCCTCCTTTTCAAGCACAGCTAATATCAGGGAAAGCCTGTTGGGGTCAAAGCCTTGGGTCCTTCTTTGGGGTGTGGTATAAAGGGCTTGGATGGTAAGGGCTTGTACCTCAAGGAGTACTGGCTTGCTGCCTTCCGTGTGGGGGAAAACCACACTCCCGGGAGAAATCACCCTTTCCTGTAGGAAAAAGGCTGAGGGCTCTGGCACCTCTTCAAGGCCATAGTTGGACATTTTAAAAACCGCCACGTTCCCGCTTGCACCAAAGCGATTCTTTACAACCTTTATAACCCTGTAGAAGTTAAACCTTTCCCCCTCAAAGTACAAAACCGTATCCACAAGATGCTCCAATACCTTTGGACCTGCCAGAAGGCCTTCCTTATTCACCTGACCTACCAAAAAGAGGGGTATATCTAAAGTCTTACAGGCCTCCGAAAGCTTATAGGCACACTCCCTTACCTGGGCCACCGAACCCGGAGAGGATTGGAGTTCCAAACTGTAAAGGGTTTGAATGGAATCCACCACAAGCAAAGAGGGCTCTTCTCTTTTAACAACTTCTATCAAAGCTTCAAGGTTTGTCTCGGGAAGGGTAAGCAGGTTTTCCGAAGAGACCTTTAACCTCTTTGCCCTCATACCAATTTGAGAGGGGGATTCTTCTCCAGATATATAAAGTACTTTCCCATAGGATTTTGAGAACTTATCTGACAGCTGAAGAAGAAGGGTGGATTTACCTATGCCCGGCTCTCCTGCCAAGAGTATCACCTGTCCCTTTACAAGCCCACCACCAAGGGCTTCATCAAGGTTTGAAAAGCCCGTACTTAACCTATGGGGAAGCTCCTCTATCCAGCTTAAAATAGGCTTTGGAGTTTGGGATGGTTTATTTGGGGGAGTTTTAGGAAGCTCCAACTCTTCCACAAGACTGTTCCATGAGCCACAGGAGGGACACCTACCCAACCACTTAGGACTTGAATAACCGCACTCTTGACAGACAAAAAAGCTTTTGCTCTTTTTCATACAGTTATAAAATAATACACATACACACGCCGGGTGAGGAATTATCCTTCGTAGGAGTAGAGGGCTTTGGTGAAATAAATCCGTAAAGGGGACTTTTTAACATTCCTATCTAAGAAGCCAATGGGCAAGTCTATAAACAAAACGCTGGGGCAGATAATTTACCATCACAAAAATTTAAAATTCAGGCTTCCAGCCTGTATTTTTTCCGCAGGCAGGGATGTCTGCGCTACCGATAATATGATTCTTGTGATATTCCTGTCTTTGAGGGAAGCATTCTTGATGCCTCAAGGACAATACTGGACAAATACCGTTGGCGTTTTGTCTTTAGTGCCAGCATGAGCTTTACCATACTTACCACTTACTATAGAATGATTACACTACTTCCAGTGATCCTCTCCCAAGTTTATAACCTTGAAAGCAAGGAAATACCCCAGCTTTTGACCATTGGCAGCGTTGGAGGTCTTTTGGTATGTGATAGCCACGGAGATATACCCCTCTTATATTAGAGCTTATGCTATAGGTATTCTCTCAATAATTGGCAGGCTTTCTGGATCCTTTGCTCCCCTTTTTCTTGTAAGCCTTGCGCAGCTTGGCTTTGTTTATGCTCTTCTTGGTTTAGCATCCTTTTGGCTTGTGGGCTTTTTTGCTTTCCTTCTTTGGGCTATAAAAGGTATGGAAACAAAAGGCAAACCTTTGGAGGAGATTTCATAAAATAGTTGCATGCTTTTGGGGTTTATCCTCCTATATATTCTGGGTACCCTTTTTATTGGTCTTTTGGCGAGCACCTTTGTAAAAAATTCAAAGGATTATATTTTGGCGGGTAGAAATCTTCCCCTTTCTATGGCTACCTTTGTTACCTTTGCCACATGGTTTGGGTCTGAAACAGTTCTTGGTGCCTCTTCTGTTATGGCAAAGGAGGGTCTAATAGGAGTTATAGAAGACCCCTTTGGTGCAGCCCTTTGTCTTATACTGATAGGGCTTTTCTTTGCAAAGCCTTTATACAGAATGAACCTCCTTACTATGGGAGATTTCTACAGGGTAATTTATGGAAGAAGGGCGGAGGTGGTGGCAAGCCTTATGATGGTTTTTTCCTACTTTGGTTGGATAGCTGCCCAGATGGTAGCCATTGGCATAATACTCCAATTGGTTCTTGGAGTATCCCAAGTGTGGGGAATATTTGTGGGCTTTGGTGTGGTGCTTTTATACACCTTTTTGGGCGGCATGTGGGCGGTTTCCTTAACCGATTTTATCCAGACCATTATGATAATCGTAGGACTTGTGGCGGTTCTTTATGAGGTATCTTTTGGTTTTTCTCAGGTATCTACGGTGCTTCAATCCCAACCTATGGAATATTACCGCCTTTTACCAGAGGCAACTTTAAAGGATGTTCTCCTTTATATATCCGCTTGGATCACCATAGGGTTTGGGTCTATACCCCAACAGGATGTTTTTCAAAGGGTTATGGCTTCAAGAAGCGAAAGGGTGGCGGTGCTTTCCGCCATAATGGGGGGCTTTATGTACCTAACGGTGGCTTTTATACCTTTGATATTGGCTATTTTTGCAAGGGTTAAATATCCAGAGCTTTTAGACTTGGACCCTCAGCTTATGCTTCCCACCATGATAATGGAGCATGCAAGCCTTCCCACAAAGATACTTTTCTTTGGGGCCTTGCTTTCTGCTATTATGAGTACGGCAAGCGCCGCAGTTTTGGCGCCCGCTTCTGTGCTTAGTGAAAATCTTATAAAGCCTTACATAAAAGACCTTTCCGACAAGGGATTTCTCTGGCTTACAAGGTTTTGCGTTCTTTTGGTTTCCCTTATCTCTTTGGCTTTTGCCCTTTCTGGAGAATCCATATACCACCTTGTGGGAAGCTCCTCCGCTTTAAGCCTTGTCTCCCTTTTTGTGCCTTTGGTGGCTGGGCTTTACTTTAAAGGTTCAAACCCTGTTTCCGCTATTGGCTCTATGCTGTCAGGTTTTTTAAGCTGGGCTATCCTTGAGTATGTTTTCCAAAGTGAGTTTGCTCTGCTTGTGGGGCTTGCCTTTAGTGTATCCTTTTATGTAGCCTTTAGCTTGCTATGGAGAAGATAGCCCTTAAAAAGCTAATGGAGATTGGCAGGCTTCTCTACAAGGAGGGCTTGGTGGATGCAAGGGCTGGCAACCTTTCTTACAGGCTTGAAGAGGATATGGTGATCACAAGAAGAGGTAGCCATCTTGGAAGATTAAGAGAAGAAGACTTTATAAAGGTCTCTATCTCTAAAAGCCATATCCTTGAAGATAGAGCCTCCTCGGAGCTTCCCGTACACAGAGAGGTTTATCTAAGGGCCTCCCACAGGTGTTTAATCCATGCCCATCCCATCTGTGCGGTTGTTTTATCCTTTGAAAAAGACCTTATAACCCCCATAGATTCCGAGGGAAAAGACCTTATAGGAAGTGTAAAGGTCATAGATTCCTGCCCTTCGGGAAGCATAGAGCTTGCAAGGGCTGTGGCGGAAGCCCTTGTGGGTTCCAAGTTGGTAATAGTTAGGTCTCATGGTGTCTTTTCCGCAGACTTGGAGCCCTTTTATGCTTATTCTCATATTTCTGTCCTTGAACGTTCCTGTAAAATACTTCTCTATGAGTCAAATAAAATACAAAGGCTGTAAAATACCCCCAGACCTTTACTACGATAAGGAGGGTATCCAGACCTAAGGTAGTGGTGCTAACTGAGCTCTCCCCTGAGAGGGTATTATATGGGCAAGAGCTCCTACTGCAGGGGGCATGGGCGGTAGTCCTGTAAAAGGGGCTATCTTTGAAATACCCTGTCCAAGATCCAAGTTATACCCAAGGCAAACACAAAGCGTGTGTGAAAGGAAGTCCAAGGCAAGTCATCAAGCCTACAGGTAATATCCCTTTTGATAAACCTCATGATGCTGTTAAAATATAACCCTATGATAGCCTACTTTGTTATGGAGCTTGGGCTTGAAGACAGCATGCCCACGTACAGTGGAGGGTTGGGAATACTTGCAGGAGATACCCTTTATTCCTATGCGGACATGGATATTCCCGCAGTTTGTATAACACTCCTTTACAAAAAAGGTTATACCTTACAGAAAATAACTCCCCAAGGTATGCAGTTGGACTTTGACGTCCCTTGGGATTATAAAAGATACTTGCGAAGGCTTGACCTTGAGGTGGAAGTTTTCTTTGGAGATAAAAGACAAAAGGTGATATGCTGGGAGTATTGGCTTCGTTCAAAGGGGGATGTTAGGATCCTATTTCTTGATGCAGACGTGGAGGGTAACGATCCAGAGATAAGAAAGCTGAACAGCAAGCTATACTTTGACGACGGCATCTACAGGCTAAGGCAAGAGATCCTTCTTGGAATAGGAGGCTATAGGGTACTAAAAGCCTTAGGCTATCCCATACATGTTTATCATATGAACGAGAGCCATTCTGCCTTTTTGGTGGTGGAACTCCTAAAAGAGTTTTCAAGCCCCGAGGAGGTAAGAAAAAGATGTGTCTTTACCACCCACACGCCCGTGCCTGCAGGTCATGATAGATTCCCAGTGGATGTGATAAAAGAAGAACTAAAGGCTTACGATAACATAGACTGGGATAAGGAAACGGTTGATGGCCTTGTGAATTTATCGGTACTTGCCTCAAGGTACTCCGACAAGGTAAACGCCGTATCCCATAAACATCTTTATGTCACTCAAAACATATTCCCAGATATAGCCTCTGTAGAATACGTCACCAACGGTGTTTATCACAAAAGATGGATACATAAGGAAATCCAAGAGCTTTTCGATGAATACATACCCGGATGGGATGAAAACCCTATATTACTTCAGAAGGCTTACGATATACCCTCGGAGATCCTTTTAAAGGCACACAACAGAATAAAAAGCGACCTGATAAACTTGGTTAATAAGGAAACGGATGCAAGCTTCTCCGACTATGTTTTCACCATAGGCATAGCAAGGAGGATAACACCTTACAAGAGAAACGATTTAATCCTTAGGGATATAGACAGGCTTATACGCATAGGGGAAAGGGTAGGAGAGATACAGATAATCTTTGCAGGAAAGGCCCATCCAAAGGACACAATGGGCAAAGAGATGATAAAGAGGATCTTTGAAGCTATGAAGATCATAAGAGAAAGAACCAAGGCGGTAAAAATTGCCTTTTTGGAGAATTATGGCATAGAGATGGCAAAGCTTTTGATAGCGGGATGTGATGTATGGCTAAACAATCCAAAAAGACCCTTTGAGGCGTGCGGTACCAGTGGTATGAAGGCAGGCATGAACGGAGTTTTGAACTTTTCCACATGGGACGGCTGGTGGTTAGAGGGGGGCATTGAGGGCATAAACGGCTGGGGTATAGGTCCAAGGCCAAGTTGGCAGGATGTAAGCGAATCCAAGGACGAGGAAGACCTTGAAGACCTTTATAATAAGCTTGCTTATATAATAATGCCCACCTATTACAGACACGAAGACCAATGGGTAAAGCTTATGAAAAACAGCATAGCCACGATAGGAGCTTATTTCAACACCCACAGGATGGTAAGCGAGTATATTAGTAAGATATACAAAATAGGCTTGAGGTGAAAGAGATGGATAAAAGAGAAGCTATAAACCTACTTCTTTATGATGTAGCCCTTGAACATTCCGCCATAGTGCAGTACCTTTACCATATATTCCTTATAAGCGATGGCAATATAACTTCAGAGATAGAGGAGATAGCCCGTCAAGAGATGAGACACCTTAAATGGTTTGCCCAAAAGGTGGTTCAACTGGGTGGACAGGTGATCCTTGATAGGATAGAGGATATGATAGTGATAGGGGGACCAGGTTGGACAGATATGCTATCAAAGGATGTTAATGCGGAAGAGGAGGCCATAAGAATATACACAAGCCAGTTGGATATGGTGAAAGATGACTCTGTAAAGAGACTTCTTGAAAGGGTTATAAAGGACGAAGAAGATCACAGGATAGAGTTTTCAGAGCTTGTTGAAAAGGTAAAGGAAGGCTTAGTATGTCCCGAAGGAAGGGCGTTGGTGCGTAAATAACTTATGGTATATTAGTTAAGCATGAATAAAGAATACCACAGAAGAGATCTGTGGATATCCCAAGAAGCCATCTCCCTATGGTTCTCCAATAAACCAACATAGCCATAGAAACCATGCTTATAGTTTAAACTGGATAACAGAAGAGCAAAAGGCTTTATAAAATCTCTTTTTGACATCCTAAAATTAGACCTTCCAATCCCAGACACACCACCATATTTTGTAGGAGTAGAAAGCTAAATATACAGCGTAATTGTGTAAGTAGTAGGCTGGATAAGATGCGTAGAGTGGAGTTATTGATTTGGTGTAAGGTGTTGAGTATTATGGATATGTTATATTTGGCTAAGAGTTATGCGTGTTAAAGGTGTGTGGAGTAGTAAGATACTGTGGGTGGAGTTTGTGTTGAATATCTTTTTATGCACCAAAGCCTCTATACTCCTCCTTTTAAGAAATCTATTATCCTCCTTATGGCCTTTCCCCTGTGGGAGATAAGGTTTTTCTCTTGAGGAGTTAGTTGCGCCATACTTTTTTCGTAGCCCAAAGGTTGAAAGATGGGATCATAGCCAAAGCCTCCTTCTCCCACGGGCTCATAGAGTATAACTCCTTCACACCTTCCTTCTGCCCATATACCATACTCTCCAAGGCATACTACAGCAAAGGTTATAAAGTAAGCCCTTCTGTCCTCTATCCCTTCCATAATCCTTAGTACTTTTTTTATGTTTGCTTGATCTTTGCTATTTTCTACCCTTTCCACCCCTCCTACTTCAAGGCTGTAGAACCTACTTGAGAATACCCCGGGATATCCTCCAAGGGCTTCAATTACCAAGCCCGAATCCTCCGCAAGGGTGGGCATTTTATAAGCCTCGTAATAAGCCCTTGCCTTTTTATAGGCATTTTCTAAAAAGCTGTTGCCATCCTCTTTAACCTCTATTTCCCTGTGGGGCTGTAAAATTTCAATACCAGAACCTTCAAAAATCTCCTTTATCTCTCTTATCTTTCCCTTGTTGGTAGTAGCAAGTAATAGACCCTTTACCATGCTAAAATTATAAACATGGAATTTGAACCTGTTATAGGGCTTGAGATCCACGTACAGATGGATACAAAGACAAAGATGTTTTGCTCTTGCCCTGTGGAGTTTGGTGCGGAGCCCAACAGCAACGTATGCCCTGTATGCCTTGGATTGCCCGGTAGCCTGCCAGTGATAAACAAAAGGGCTGTAGAGTTTGCCATAAGGGCAGCCCTTGCCCTAAACTGCAAGATAAATACCAAGTCTGTCTTTGCCAGAAAAAACTACTTTTACCCAGACCTACCAAAGGGCTATCAAATATCCCAGTACGAAGAACCTTTGGCGGTCAATGGTTGGCTTGAGGTAAAGGGCAAAAGGGTAAGGATAAGAAGGCTTCACATAGAAGAGGATGCGGGTAAAAACATCCACGAGGGATCAAAAACCTACGTAGACCTAAACAGAGCAGGCACTCCCCTTATGGAGATCGTAACCGAGCCTGACATAGATTCTCCCCAGTTGGCAAGGGAATTCCTTGAAAACCTTAGAAACATAATGAGATATGCTGGAGTTTCCAAGGCGGATATGGAAAAAGGACAGTTAAGGTGTGATATAAACCTCTCCATAAGACCAAAGGGATCCAAGGAGTTGGGCACAAGGGTGGAGATAAAGAACGTAAACTCCTTTAAATTTGTACAAAAGGCAATAGAGGCTGAGATGGAACGCCAAATAAAGCTTGTACTATCTGGAGGGGAAGTGATCCAGGAGACAAGGACCTTTGACCCCTCCACAGGGCTCACCCATACCATGAGAAGCAAGGAGGAGGCGGAAGATTACCGATACTTCCCAGACCCAGACCTCTTGCCCCTTATAGTGCCAAAAAATTGGATAGAAGAAATAAAATCAAGCATGCCCGAACTTCCCGACGAAAGGTTTGAAAGGCTCAAAAGGGATTACGCCCTTGAGGACTATTCTGCAAGGGTCCTAACGGAAAACAAAGAACTTGGTGATTTCTTTGAAGAGTCTTTAAAATACTACCCCCAAGAGTCAAAACTCACCGCCAACTGGCTTTTAAACGACCTCCTTGGGAATCTCGCAGAGGTGGGCAAAGGTATAGAAGACTCTCCCGTAAGCCCAAAAAGTCTTGCAGAGCTTGTAAAGCTTATAAAGGAGGGCGTACTATCCTCTAAGCTTGCCAAAGAAGTCCTAAAGGAGATGGTATCAACGGGCAAAGAGCCAGAGAAGATAGTGGAAGAAAAGGGGCTAAAGCAGGTTAGCGATGAGGGGCAGATTAGGTCTTTGGTGGAAGAGGTAATAAGGGAAAATCCCAAAGAGGTAGAGAGGTATAGGTCTGGCGAGGAGAAAGTCTTTGGCTTTTTGGTGGGTCAGGTGATGAAAAAGGCAAAGGGTAAAGCAAATCCTCAGATACTAAACAAAATGCTAAGAGAATTGCTTAGCCAAGCTTAATTACAATGCCTATAAATCCACCAGACCTTTTGTCTTTAAGTAGGATACTGATAGCTCCTCTTTTTGCTTATACCTTGTTTAGAGGGCATCTTTTTGTTTCCTTGTTCCTTTTCCTCTTTGGAGCCTTTAGCGACCTTTTGGATGGTTTTTTGGCAAGAAGGATAGGAAGGGGCAAATATGGATATATTTTGGACCCTATTGGAGACAGGATACTTATTGGCATATCCCTTTTAAGCCTCCACTGTGTGCCTTTGGATAAAGACATTAGTCTTTTACTGGTGCTTTTTGTGGTTGGACAGGATCTGCTTCTTTTTCCTATCGGCTTCTATGTTTCTTTGTTGGCCATAAGGAGGGGTAATACCTTAAAAGCATCACCCTTAGGAAAGCTGACAACCCTTGCCCAGTACAGCTTTGTCCTTTATATTCTTGGGATAAATCTTTTAGGAATTGATACCTACGTAAGGCCCTTTGAGCTATTTGTAATCCTAACCTCTATAGCTTCTGGAGTACATCATTTATATATCTGGCTACGTATTTTGAGGCAAAAGGCTTAGCTATTTCTTTGGTTTTTTCTTTTACCAATTCGTATAATTCCTTGTTGGTAAGGAGAGCCTTTAAAAAGTTCTTGAATTCATAACTTCTATTGGCTATAAGTCCAGCCCCGTGCTTTGAAACATAATCCGCATTGTGTTTCTCTTGACCGGGAGGAACCTTGTAGAAGACCATAGGCAAGCCCTTGGCAAGGCTTTCAGAGGTGGTTATTCCACCAGCCTTTGATATCAGAAGATAGGCTATGCTCATTAGCTCTGCCATATTGAGGAAGCCCCTAAGGGGCACAAACCTTTTATCATAATTGGAAATGGCCTTGCAAAGCTTTTCATCCCTTCCACACAAAACAAAGCTTTTAAAAGGTATGTCAATATCCATCAAGACATCGCAAACCTCCTTTAAAGCCCTTAGATTGCCAAAGGCTATATTCATAAGAAGTATCACTGGTAAGCCTTCTTTAACTCCGTATTTTTCCCTAAGGGCTTCTATGGGGTAATCCTCGCTAAAGGACTTCCTTATAGGTATTCCCGATATATATATCTTTTCTGGTGGTATACCCTTCTTTATTAGGTTTAAGAATACCTCTTGAGAGGCTACAAAGTAGGTATCTATGTGCTGGTGTATCCATTGGCTATGGGCTACAAAGTCGGTTATAACCGTTATAACATGAGATCTTATTCTGTTTTCCTTTTTAAGGTGAGACAGCATGCCTGCGTATGTGGGATAGGTGGCTACAATCACCTTTGGCTTGTAATTCTCGAGGATTTCCAAGAGCTTTTCTCTGCCTATATAAGCCCCTAACTTATTGAAGATGTTGTTCATGCTTAGGTCATAGGTAAGGTCGTAGAACAAGCCATAGAGAGATGGAGCATATTTCATAAGCTTTATGTAGAAATCGGCGTTAATCTTGTTTAGCTTGGGGTTTAGCTCCTCATAAGGGTCCACCATGTGGGCTCTTATTTGATAATCCTGTAACTCTTCCCTTAGGGCTTCCGATACAGCCCTGTGGCCACCACCAAAGGAGGCAGAAAGGATAAGTACATCAATAGGAGCCTTCACAGGAGCCCTACCTGCTTTAATACTTCTTCAATTCTCGGGTCCTCTTGGGTAAAGGGTGCCTCTCTGGCTGGAGAGAAAGGTAGGAAAATCATCGCTAACATCTTAAAATAATATAACATGCTTACCATAGCCATAGGCTCCGACCATGCAGGATATACATTGAAGGAAAAGATAAAGGAGTTTCTCCTTTCAAAGGGCTATAAAGTAATTGACTTTGGTACAAAATCTACCGAATCCACCGACTACCCACTTTTTGCAAGGGAAGTGTGCCTTGCGGTGCAAAGGGGAGAAGCCCAAAGGGGCATACTTGTATGCGGAACAGGTATAGGCATGTCTATAACCGCCAACAAATTTAAAGGCATAAGGGCAGCCCTTTGTATGAATGAGTATATGGCTCGTATGAGTAGAAAGCATAACGACGCCAATGTGCTGTGTCTTGGAGATAGAATAATAGGCGATGACCTTGCCCTATCCATAGTGGAGGTTTGGCTTTCTACAGACTTTGAGGGTGGAAGGCACGAAAAGAGAGTGAGGCTTATAAAGGAAGTAGAAGATATGCTATAATACTAAAAGGAGGCTAAGTATGGATATCCAGCAAGCTCTATACCCTAACATAACCCTTTTAATCCAAGCCATACTCTTTTTAATCTTTGTAGCCCTTGTGAGAACACTACTTATAAAGCCCTACTCTCAGATCATAGAGGAAAGAGAAGAAATGATTAAGAGAAACATGGAAGAGGCTACAAAGCTAAAAGAAGAAGCCCAAAGGTATTTTCAAGAGGCTCAGGCTCTCTTGGAAAAGGGAAGAATAGAATCCAATCAGATACTGGATAAGGCAAGAAGAGAAGCAGAAAAGATAAAGGCAGAGATAATAGCAAAAGTAGAAGCCCAAACCCAAGAGGAAATATTAAAGGCAGTGGAAGAAATAAGAAAGAGCTTTGAAGAAGAAAAGAAGAAGCTTGAAGAAAGGATAAAGGAAGTGGCAGAGCTTATATCTAAGAAAGTAATGGAGGAGGCGGCATGAGCGAAGGACACCACACCCTTGAACTCCTATGGAAAGGTCTAAACATAGTGGCTTTTTTGGGAATAGTCTATTACTTTGGGAAAAAGCCTATACAAGAAGCCTTTAGCAAGTTCTTTACGGGCTTAACGGAAAAACTCATACAAACAGAGGATGAACTAAAATCTACCAAAGAGGAACTTCAAAGGGCAAAGGAAAGCCTACAAGATGCTCAAAGGAGATACCAAGAGCAGCTAAAATTAGCCAATGAGACTGCACAGGTTATAAAAGAAGAAGAAGAGAAAAAAGCTCGTGAGGTGGCAGAAAGAATAAGGGAAAAGACAAAGGAAGTCATTGAGATAGAACTAAAGAAGGCAAAGGAAGAACTCTACAGGTACGGTGCAGAAAGAGCTCATGCCCTTGCGGTGGAGATTCTAAAGGAAAAGTTCAGCGATGAAAAACTTCAAAAGGCCTACATAGAGAAAACCCTTAAAAAGTTGGAGGCCAAGGTATGAGTGTAAGACAGGAAGTAGTAAGGAAGATAGCAAAAGCCCTTTTGGAAAGGTCAAGCAAAGAAAAACAAGAGCTTATAAAGATTTCCCAACTGCTTCAGCTTTTGCATAGATTGTACAAAGAAGAAAAAGATTTTAGGGGGTTTATTTTAAATCCCAACATACCAAAGGAGAAAAAGCTTGAATTTATCAAGAGCCTAAGGGAAAGGTTTTCCATAGGGAGTAAGTTGGATGAAGTTTTTGACTATATAATTGAAATAAACGCTATACCCTTTGTAAATGAGATGAAAAGGGTTTATGACCACGAGGTGGAAAAGTTCTTAAAGATAAGCAAGGCTTTGTTGGTGCTAGCAAGGAAGGTGGATGAAGGTCAGGTGGAAAGGATAAAGAAGGTTATAAAGGAATACACGGGAAAAGATTACGACTTTGAAGTGGTGGAAGATCCAAGCCTTATAGGTGGCTTTTTACTAAAGACTTCAAGCTTTGTGCTTGATGCCTCTGTAAAGAGAAACCTTGAGAGCCTGCTAAGAGGATAAAATAGGAGGTCAAAGGATGGAAAGGAGCTTGGTAATAGTCAAGCCCGATGCTTTTGAAAAGGGTGCCACAGGCAAGATAATTGACCGATTTATATCGGAGGGTTTTGGTATAAGGGCTATGAAGCTCTTGAAGCTTACAAGAGAGCAGGCAGAAGGCTTTTATGCAGTGCACAAGGAAAGGCCCTTCTTTGGCGAGTTGGTGGAGTTTATGACCTCGGGTCCTGTGGTTGCCATGGTTTTAGAGGGAGAAGATGCCATAAGAAGGATAAGGGAAATAATAGGTCCCACCGATAGCAACGAGGCAAGGAAAGTTGCCCCCAATTCCATAAGGGCACTCTTTGGCACCGATAAGGGTAAAAACGCAGTCCATGCCTCCGACTCAAAGGAATCTGCAGATTACGAAATACCCTTTATCTTTTCACAGCTTGAAATAGTTTGAAGTACTAACTCCTTTAAAGCTTCTATGTAAATGGGGTGAGTTTGTAGGGTAGGGATCCTTACAAACTCCGCTCCCTTTTCCCTTGCCATGCTTCCATAAAGGTAGTCAAGTTCATAAAGGGTTTCCGAATGTTCGCAGGTAAAAGAAACGGGTATAACCGCTATTTTCTTAACACCCTTCTCTATTAAGCCTTCCAAAAGTTTGTCGGTAAAGGGCTCAAGCCATTTGGTAGGTCCCACCTTACTTTGATATCCAAGGGCGTACTTTATGCCCGGGAAAAACTCCATTATAAGCCTTACTGTTTCCTCTGTTTGTCTTTGGTAAGGGTCCCCTTCTCTTATTATGCTTATAGGAAGGCTGTGGGCTGTAAAGAGAAAAAAGTACTCTTTCCAGTTGGGTAGGTTTTCCCTTATGTTTTCCAGCATTGCCCTTATGTAGGTGGGATGGTTGTGATAGCAGTTAATCCTATGGACTTTTGTGGAAGAGGTATAAAAATAGGGCTTCTCTTGGCCCTTTAAGGTGGTTAAGTTAAAATGTTTGCCCTTTCCCACAAGCCTTCTAAAAACCCTATCAAACTCGTTAAAGGAGGACCCTGTGGTAGTCCTGCTGTATTGG
Organism: Aquificaceae bacterium; assembly: GCA_046292245.1. Taxonomy (GTDB): domain Bacteria; phylum Aquificota; class Aquificia; order Aquificales; family Aquificaceae; genus Pampinifervens. The sequence continues at coordinate 4,674 of JBKBRK010000017.1, read as the reverse complement.
GGATAAAGGGGAAGAAGCACCATTCTGTCTATGGGATAGCTTAATAGGTCCATTAGGGCTTCTTCTGTTAAAGGATGCCAGTACCTTAGAGCAACTACGACCTTGTAATCCTCTCCCAAAGCTTTCTGAAGTGCCTGTGCTTGTGCTTGGGTTTGTTCCCTTTGTGGAGACTTTCCACCCATGATCTCGTAGTACTTTTTTGTCTTCTTTGCTCTGATCCTTGAAAGGAAAAAGGCGAAAGGCTTTTGTATGGGCTTTGGCATTCTTATAATGTCGTGGTCCGAAAAAAGATTGTAAAGGAAAGGCTGAATAGAAGAAAGACTATCGGGACCACCCATATTAAAAAGAACAACACCTACCATCACCTTGATTATAACAGGCTTTTTAGGTCTATTTTACCCTCGTATATTGCCTTTCCAACTACCACACCTTCCACTATACCCATAAGCTTATGCAGGTCCTCCAAGCTTGCTACACCGCCGGAGGCAAGCACGGGCTTTTTTACATACTCCTTAAAGACCTTATAAGGTTTAACATCCACCCCCTCCAAGGTACCATCCCTGTCTATGTTGGTATAAAGGTATCCCCATATAGGCTTTTGGTGGTATTTTAGGGCAAGTGCTTGCGGTTCTACTGAGCTCTCTTCCTTCCAACCACCAATGGCCACCCTTCCACCCTTTGCATCCACAGCAAGTATAACCCTTTGGGGATAGCTTTCAATGATCTTTTCAAAGCTTTGAGGCTCCTTTATAGCCAAAGTGCCCACCACAAAAAAATCTATTCCCTCCTCCCATAGAATTTGGCAACTTTTTAAACTTCTTATGCCACCACCCACCTGGATAGTCCCAGAAAAGACCCTTCTAATAGCTTTTATGCTTTCAAGATTAACGGGCATACCCTCAAGGCTTCCCTCCAAATCTACCACATGAAGCCTTTTAAATCCAAGGTCCTCAAAGAACTTTGCCATGTCTTTGGGAGACTTTGGGTAGACCTTTATGTTTTCAAACTGGCCTTTGAAAAGCCTTACCACCTTTCCTTCCTTTAGGTCTATTGCGGGAATTAGAAAGTTTTTCAGCATGGGGATTAAAATATTAAGGGATGGAAAAAATTAAATCAACCACAATACTGGCAGTCAGAAGAGAAGATATAACGGTAATGGGAGGAGACGGTCAGGTTACCCTTGGCTCCTCCGTTATCAAGCATACCGCAAGGAAGATAAGGAAGATATACAAGGATAGTATATTGGTGGGCTTTGCCGGTTCGGCCGCCGATGGGCTTGCCTTAATGGAAAGACTTGAGGGAAAGCTGGAAGAGTTTAGAGGAAACCTCTTAAAGGCTTGTGTGGAGCTTGCCAAGGATTGGAGGATGGATAGAAGTTTAAGGAGGTTAGAAGCCCTACTTTTGGTAGCAGACAGGGAGCGTATGCTTTTGCTATCGGGAAACGGGGACATAATAGAACCAGAGGAGCCAGTATTGGCCATTGGCTCAGGTGGCGATTATGCAAGGGCTGCCGCCTTGGCCCTTTACAGAAATACCTATCTATCTGCGGAAGAAATAGTAAGAGAGTCCCTTAAGATAGCGGGGGAGATATGCATATACACCAATCAGAACTTTGTGATAGAAAAGCTTGAGGCTTGAAGTAGTTTTTAGCAATCAAGGATGCCTGAAAGCTTTGGTTTTTAAAAGTACCTCTTGCCATTCTTTCTCTGGGTCGGAGTCATAGACTATACCAGCGCCAGCAAAGTAGAAAAGCCTTTGCTTAAAACCTATCGCACTTCTTATAAGCACGCTTAGGGTAAAGTCTTCTCCCTTGACTATGCCCCCAATTCCACAGTAATAATCCCTGCTATGAGGTTCCAAGAAGTCTATGATCTCCACTGCCTTTCTCTTTGGCGCTCCCACCACAGAGGCGGGAGGAAAGGTTTCAAAAAGTATTCTCCCAACAGTTTCCCTCGTCCTTGCCACCACCGAAGAGTGCATTTGAAAAAGAGTTTTGAACTCCTCTATTTTAAAAAGTTCTTTAACCTTTACACTTCCGCAAAGGGCTACCCTTGAGAGGTCATTCCTCACCATGTCGGTTATCATAAGGTTTTCAGCCTTGTCCTTTTGACTTCTTTCAAGCTCCCCTTTACTCTTTGCTGTGCCCTTTATGGGCTTGCTAATAAGAGATTCTCCCTTCTTCTCCAAAAAAAGCTCCATTGACCCGCTTAAAAGGTAGAAATCTTCAAGGTCAAGGAAAAAGGCGTAGGGCACAGGTTGTTTTTCGTAGTAATTCAAAAAAAGGTCAAGGGGGAAGCCCTCAAGAGCGTATTCAAAGCGGTTGGTTAGATTAATTTGATATACGGTGCCCTCCGATATGTACTCTCTTACCTTTTCTACAGCCTTTTTATAAGAGTTTGGAGAAAAGGAAGAGGATAAAAATTCCAGCCTTGTATCCTTTGGGCTATGGTAAAAGGTAGAAAAATCTTCAAGCTCCAAGAGGATAATTTTAGGATAGGGGGAGTTTTTTAAAGAAAGGTTAAGAGTTTCCTCCGCAAGGTGATAAGAAAGGACAAGAAAGCCAAGCCTTACGGGTTTTAGGTCTGCAAGGGAATTCAAAAGATGAAGCTTTTTTATCCTTGCCTCGTATATGCCCTCTTTACCCAGCCAGTCCCCGCATAAAAGAAGTCTCATTCAAAGGTTTTTCCTCCAAGCCTCCACCATCTCGTGGTCTATATCCACAAGGACAACCTTCTTTAGGCTTTTACCAGTAAAGGCTTTTATCTCTTCCAACATAGCTTTGCCTGCTATTTCTTTGGAAAGACCGCCAACACCCGTTCCCATACCTGGCATAGCTATAACCTCAAAGCCCATCCTATCCGCAAGCTCAAGAGCAGCTCTAACAGCCTTTCTAACTTTTTCTTCAGTGGTTCTCATGGCGGGTTCTTCCATAGTAGGAACATGAATAACCCCTTTAAAAGCAAGCTTGCCCGCAGTGGTTAAAACCGCAGAACCCACTGGTATAGGAGCCTTTTTTATGGCTTCCTTTTCTATCTCCTCTCCACCAAACCTTTTGATAACCCCCGCCACGCCACCGCCCATAAGACCATAAGAATTGGCAGGATTAACTATGGTGTCCGCTTTTATCTCAAGAAGACTTCCCTTTAAAACTTCCACTTGCATGGTTGTAAAGCGTCCCCGGGAGGATTCGAACCTCCGACCTCGAGATTAGGAATCTCGCGCTCTATCCTTCTGAGCTACGGGGACTACAGAATATAATTATAACAACTCCCTTAGGTTTTTACCATTAAACAAAACTATAAAACCGTTTTCTTCCGCTTCCCTTTTTAGCTTACTTAAATACTCCATCCGTAAGTTATCTAATCCAATTTCCCTGTTAGAAGTTAGTTTTAGCACAGGTAAAGGCTTGTATTCCATGCCATCCACCATTATCCTTTTAAGGTTGGAAAACAAAACCATTTTAATTAAACCATCCTTTATATCTTCTAAAGATGGAATTACACTATTGGCACTGTGCTTATTCTCCGCCAAGTATATAAGCCTTTTGTTCTCATCGATCCACACCTCATCACAGGTTAAATGATGAAGCCCACCCAGATAGTTTTTTATGGTTAGCTTTGCTTTCTTACCAAAGATTCTCTCCTTAGGTTGCTGTGTATTAACTTCTCTGTATTGGGCTTCCTTAGAAAGTTTTCTTGAAATTTTTTTTACCCTTTGATATTTCCTGAATTCTTAGTAGAGCACTTTCCTTTGAATGCATTTCAACAACAAGTCTTTTTGATATTTCATCATAAGAAGCTAAGGCTCCGCTAAGCAAGCCTTCTATTTTATCTATCTGAGACATATTCCAATGAAGTGGATCTGACTGATAATTTAATAGCTCTTTGATTTCTCCTTTTATGTGCTCTAAATCAAACTTTTGATTTGTAATCTTGTTTTTAAATTGCATATTTTTATCCGCAGATGAATAATAGGATATTATTACATATACATTAAGCAAGCTCATTAAAGATATAGTATCCCATTGGAGAAAATCTCTATCTCCATCTTTGCCTTCATCCTTAAGCACAGGAATTATCGTTATTCGCCTACCGTTAAAAGCTAAGGTATCATAAACCCTTGCATAAGGGTAAGACCTTGTTCTTTTGGGAGAAACCCACCAGCTTACAGCAAGCCTTTGTCCTTTATCCAAATACAACAGAAAAGAGCCCCATTTAGATAGTGCAACTTCAAGTTGTTCTATACCATAAGTTTCTAACTCTTTACACAAAAAGGGTTTATATTTTATTCCTTCTATTTCAGCTAATATATCCATATTCTTTTTCCTCCCTTAGCAAAATTTCAAAAGTATCCTCCTTGTCAAAAAAGGATCCTAATCCATCAAACCCCACCTTCTTTTTTATTATCGGTATTAAATCTTTCTTTATTTCAATGCCAATGCTGTTTCTACCAAGCCGTTTTGCGACCTTCATAGTGGTTCCGCTACCTACAAAAGGGTCTAAGATGGTTTCCCCCATATATGAGAAAAGTTTTATGGCTCTATAGGCAAGTTCTTCCGGAAAGGCCGCTATTTCTTTTTCAAGAGTTGAATTTGGTAGTACATTAACAATTTCCCAAACAGATAGATGCCATTTCTTCTCTAAAAATTCTTTAACATCAATCTTTGATTTTTCC
>JBKBRK010000016.1:0-21865 GCA_046292245.1 Aquificaceae bacterium | reverse complement strand
GGACATCCACAGATCTCTTCTGTGGTATTCTTTATTCATGCTTAACTAATATACCATAAGTTATTTACGCACCAACGCCCCCTACAGGTTAAAATATGAAGGTCGGGAAAGGCCTGGGAAAAAAGAGTTTAGCTAAACTTCTCTTTTGCCTTTATAAGCTTTACTATAAGTTGGTTTGTGTGGGTTTTTATGCCATTTTTTTCCCCAAGCTCCACCAAGGCGCCGTTTAGGGCATCTATCTCCGTTTTTCCCTTTTTTATATCCTCCAGCATGGAAGGATAATGCTGGGCCGTTGGTGGTATTAGATTTTCATAACGCCCCTACAGGCTAAACCACAATTGCCCGATTATCCGGTAGCGCCTTCAGGAGGCTAAGCTATAGAAGTTTTTAAAAACCCTCAATATGAACCCCTTTTTATACCCTTTATAGCCCTTTCTATGTCCTTGAAGTTCCTTAGGTTGTATAGCTGGTAAATAACTCTCCTTTGGATAGCTTTTGGAAGCTTTAAGAAGGCTTTTCTATCTAACTGCCCTTCTTTGTAAACTTTCTCTATGGATTCTTTTGTAAGCTCTTTGAGTAATTCCTCCTCTTCCTTTAGTATTTCTCTAAGTCTTAAAAAGCTTTCCTCTAAGTTTGGGTTTAATTTTTTCATCTCGGGGATTATCTTGTGCCTTATAAGGTTCCTTGGTATCTCCAAGTTGTAATTGGTGGAGTCTTCTACCCAACCTTCACCTCTTAGTTTTACATATTCCTCTATTTCCTGCCTTTTGGCAAGGTAAAGGGGCCTTACTATGTTGCCTTCCCTCTCTTCAAAACCCAAAAGCCCTTCCCTTCCCGCACCTCTAATTAGCCACAATAGGATAGTTTCCACAAGATCCCTTAGATGGTGGGCGGTTGCTATCAAATCAAAGCCTTCCTTAAGACTTATTTCTTCAAGGGCTTGGTATCTTAATTCTCTCGCCTTTGCCTCTACGTTTCCCCCCTTTGGGTCCATGTTTAGCCTTTTTATGAAAATCTCAAGACCCTTCCTTTTGGCAAATTCTATACAAAAGGCTTCATCCCTGTGGGACTCTTCCCCCCTCAAGCCATGGTTTATGTGTGCCAAGGCAAGCTTTTCAATACGTAGAAAGTCCTTTAATTCCATAAGGGACAAAGCAAGAGCTATGGAGTCTACACCGCCCGAAAAGGCAACGAGTAATCTTGATCCTTCTGGGATAAGCCTTTTTGTCCTTTGTAGAAAGACTATTTTTCTTAAAAGAGGATGGTATTTCATCCTTGAAGCCTTTTTTTAATCTCTTCGTAAAAGGGATGGGGCACACCTTCCCAATGGAGTCTTTCAAGGAGCTGATAAGCCTTTTCCTTTTGGCCCTTTCTTTCAAGGATATAAACCATCAACTCGTAGGAGTTTATCTGGGGCAGATTCCCTCCGTTCCTTTCCTTTAACTCTTCTTTGTAATCTTCAAAAAGCTCTAAGTCCATGGTGGCATACCTTTCCATCTTCTCAAAATCCTTCAGCTTTTGAGATAACATAACAAGGTCGTTTAAGATAAGATGCCTCTCGTAGGGAGACTGTGCCAATTCAAGAGCTCTTAGGTATAACCTCTCCGCATCCTCGTATTTTCCGTCAAGGAGAGCGGTCTGGGCAAGGGTTCCCAAGAAGGTTGCCTTGGTGTATCCGGGGTTTTGAACCTCTCCGGTGTCAAAGTGTTTTGCTTTTAGTGGAAAGCGCATATCCTTTATGGTTTTTAGGGAAAAGTAATATTTGATAAGTTTCTGGTCTTCTATAGGAAGCTTTTCGTACCAATCCCATAGGTCAAGGGCTTTTAATATGCCCCCCTTTTCCCCAAATATGCGAAAAACCTTACCGATCATAAGTAGGTCCGATGCCTTCTATGATCATCTCCCTTTTTATCTCCCTTATTTGGTTGTATTCATCCACATATACCAGTATGGGTTTGTAGTTTTTCAGCTCCTTCTCATCAAAAAGGGCATAGGAGGCTATTATTATGATATCCCTTTCCATGCCGAGCCTTGCGGCGGCGCCGTTTAGCCTAACTTCACCCGAGTACCTTGGAGCTGGTATTACATAAGTGGAAAACCTTGCCCCATTGCTTACGTTATAAACCTCTATCTTTTCAAAGGGATACAAGTTTGCCGCCTCCATCAAGGCTATATCAAGGGAAAGGCTTCCCTCATAGTGTAGCTCAGCACCCGTTATCTTAGCCCTGTGGATTTTAGACTTTAACATAAACCTCTGCATTTTTACCTCCATGCATAGGGATGTAAAAATATAATCCAAAGCTTATAAACTTCAAGGGATAAATATTCTGCTAAAAAGAGAGTTTTTTTACTGCACCTGTTTAAAATTATAATACTCTTAAAGAGATGAAAGGGAAAGATTTTTTGGCTCTTACTGTAGGGCTTAACTTGGTAGGTGGGATAATAGCGGGGCTTTTGGTGGGCTTTGCCTTTGATAGATGGCTTATGGAGGGTGTTTTTGGACGGAAAACCTTTCCCATTGGACTTATATTCTTTTTCTTCATAGGGATAATATCGGGCTTTCTTAACGCATACAGGGATTTGAAAAGAATTGGCTAAGCTTCTCTTTTATCTCTTTTGGTATTGATACGACCCTTCCCTTCCTTACCACGCAGTGCTTTGTAAAGCCCTTAGCCCTTGGAACCTCTAAAGAGGTCAAAAGATACTCAAAGGAAAAGGTAAAGCGATCTATATGAGAGAGGGCTAAGCTTATGGTAAATTCCTCATCATAGTACAAAGGCCTGAGAAAATCACAGGAGGCACTGAGTAAAACCACCTCATAGCCTTCTTCCCTTAGCTTGGAATAGGGAAGGTCAAGGGATCGGAGGAAATCTCCCCTTGCCTCCTCAAAGTATTTAAAGTAGTTGGAATGATGCACTACACCCTGAGCGTCTGTTTCATAAAACTGCACACGTCTGCTATAAGAAAACACAGGTATATTTTATCCGAACCTACCTGTTATGTAGTCCTCTGTTAGTTTTTGGTCTGGTTTGGTAAAGATCTTTTCCGTGGGTCCAAATTCTACGAGCTCTCCAAGGTACATAAAGGCTGTATAGTCGGAGATCCTTGCTGCCTGTTGCATGTTGTGGGTAACGATAACTATGGTCACCCTGTTTTTCAACTCTACTATTAGGTCTTCTATCTTTGAAGTGGATATGGGGTCAAGGGCGGAAGTGGGCTCGTCAAAGAGAAGCACCTCTGGCTCCACAGCTATTGCCCTTGCTATACAAAGCCTTTGTTGCTGGCCACCCGATAGAGAGTAGGCATTGGTGTTTAGCCTGTCCTTTACCTCATCCCAAAGGGCTGCACCTTGCAAGGCCCTTTCCACTGCTTGATCTAAAAGCCTTTTGTCCTTTATACCTCTTATTCTTAAGCCATAAGCTACATTTTCGTATATGCTCTTTGGGAAGGGGTTGGGCTTTTGAAAAACCATGCCTATCTTCATGCGCACGCTAAGAGGGTCTGTCTTCTTATCCACCAAGCTTATGCCCTCGGGGTAAATAACTATCTCCCCTTCGTACTTTGCACCGGGATATAGGTCGTGCATTCGGTTAAAGGCCCTTAAAAGAGTAGTCTTTCCACAGCCAGAGGGTCCTATTATGGCAGTTATCCTCTTTTCATATATGGGGAAGTTTATATTTCTTAGGGCGTGATAGCTTCCGTAATAGAAGTTGAAGTTTTTAACCTCTATCTTTGTGTTTGAGGACTCTGAGGTGCGCATCACCTTCCTCTCCTCTAACATTTTAGCAGGGTTTACCATTGGTACTTCCTCCTTACTTTAAACCTAAGGTAAAAGGCTATGGAGTTCATAAGAAAGGCAAGCACTAAGAGTACAAAGCCTGCTGCAGCGGCGTTTGTATGGAATTCCTCTTGAGGCCTTGAAATCCAGTTAAACATCTGTATGGGCAAGACGGTAAAGGGAGATTTTAGCATGCCTATAAAATCCTGCCAAGGAGTAGGAGGCAAAAAGGCTATAAAGGTAAGGGCTCCTATGGTTATAAGGGGGGCTGTCTCTCCTATGGCTCTGGAGGCGGCTATTATAAGCCCTGTAAGGATACCACCAGCGGAGTAAGGTAGTATATGATGTAATAATGTTTCCCATCTTGTGGCACCAAGGGCGTAGGCTGCCTCTCGGATGGACCTTGGGATCCTCCTTATAGACTCACGGGTTGAAACCACCACCACGGGTAGCATTAAAAGACCCAAGGTAAGCCCTGCAGTTAAAATGCTTTCGCCAAACTCAAACCTGTAAACAAATACACCCAGAGCCAAGAGTCCATATACTATGGAGGGTACTGCCGCAAGGTTTGCAATGTTTGCCTCAATTATTCTTGCTATTTTCCCCTTTCCACCATACTCTTCCAGATATATGCCCGCTGGAATACCAAGGATAACAGCCCAAAAGATGGCACCAGCCATAACATAAAGGGTACCAACCCATGCGGAAAGTATGCCAGCCTCTTCGGGAAAACGAGAGGGAAAAGACTTGTAAAAGGTTGGGTCTTTTATCCTAACCCAGCCGTCTATCAAAAGGTCTACGCTTACTGCAAAAAGGAAGGTAAGCACCAAAAGGGTGGCAATAAGCCCCAATATTTCAAAGGCCTTGTCCCTTAGCTTTACACTCTTTGTATAGCCTTCAATATCAAAGCTTTTTAACCTTTCCTGTAGTTCCATATTAGTACCCCACCGCTTTGGACTTTAAATAGACCGCTATTGAGTTTAAAACTAGAGTTACTACAAACAGTAACATACCTGCGGCAAAGATGGAAAGGTACTCAAAGGAGTTAAAAGGTAAATCTCCGAGGGCTACCTGTACTATATAGCCCGTTATGGTCTGAACGGGCTCCAAGGGGTTTGCAGTTATTTGAGGATACATCCCCGCCGCCACGGCCACCACCATGGTCTCCCCTATTGCCCGTGAAAAGCCCAAAAGGTAAGCAGACAAAATACCAGACTTTGCAGCGGGCAAAACCACAAAAAGGGCAGTCCTTAGCTTGGAAGCTCCTAAGGAGTAAGAAGCTTCCCTTAGGTATTGGGGCACACCCTTTAGAGAATCCTCCACCATAGAAGCCATAAAGGGAAGTATCATAATCCCTATAACTATACCCGGTGAGAGGGCGTTCATGCCCTCCATCTCTATATCAAATAGGGAGAAGAATTTCTGGAGAAGGGGTGTGACCAACAAAAGGGCAAAGTATCCATAGACCACCGTGGGCACAGCCTCAAGGAAGTCAAGCCAAGGCTTTACCGATTCCCTTACCTTCCAGCTGGCATACTCGCTTAGATATACGGCAACCGCCAAGCCCAAAGGTATGGCTACCAACATGGATATACCCGCTATCATAAAGGTGCCATTAAGAAGAGGCCATATACCTATCTTTTTATCAAAAAAGGTGGGAGTCCATTCCTTTTCGGTAAAGAACCTAATCAAAGAGTTGGGAAAGCCACCCCCATCGGGGTGGGTAAAAAACTTTATGGTATCTACCAAAAGGACCCAAATGATGGCGGCGGTCACCAGTATGGAAACCGCCCCCATAAACATAAGGAATATATAAATCCCTACGTCAATGACCTTTTTTGTCCTTAGGGATAGGGTCATTGTTTTGCCTCTCTCTTGAGAAGTTCTTCTATCTTAAGTCCCACTTCTGGCTCACCGCCAAAGACTGTTCCCTTCACACCCTTTTTATAGCGCTCTGTTGCCATTTGGTATGCTTTGTCGGGCAGTGGTATGTAGCCCACCTGTTTGGATATCTTGCCTGCGTTCTTGAGGTAGAACTCTACGAATTCCTTAACCTCTGGTCTTTCCAAGGATTTTGCGTTCACATATATAAAGAGTGGTCTGGAAAGGGGTTGGTATTCGCCGCCTTTGACTGTTTCCAAGCTTGGAGCAACACAATTGCCCGTTTTGGGATTCTTTATCTGTATAGCCTTTACCTTACCTTTATTTTCCTCCACGTAGGCAAGACCAAAGAAGCAAAGGGCTCCCTTGTTCCTTTGGGCAAACTGCACCAAAACGTTGTCATCCTCGGAAGCAGTGTAGTCTCCTCTGGAGGACTTTGCCTTTCCTACTATGGCCTCGGTAAAGTAGTCAAAGGTACCAGAGTCGGAGCCAGCACCGCAGAGCTTTATCTCTTCCTTGGGCCATTTGGGGTCAAAGTCAGACCACATAAAGCTTTTGCCTTGAGATTCGGGCCTCCATATTTCTTTTAGCTGGTCCACGGTCATACAAGTAGCCCAGTTATTTTTTGGATTTACCACCACAGCCAAGCCATCGTAAGCAACAGGAAGCTCTATGTACTCCACTCCGTTCTTCCTGCACTCCTCCATCTCTTTGGCAAGTATGGGCCTGGAAGCGTTGGATACGTCTGTTTCTCCCCTGCAGAACTTCTTAAAGCCGCCACCGGTACCAGATATACCCACCGTGACCTTTACCTCGCCTTTCTTTGCCTTTTGGAAGTCTTCGGCTACGCCTTCGGTGATGGGGAAGACGGTGGAAGAGCCGTCAATCTTGATGATCTGCTGTGCCTTTGCGGGCACAGACATTAGGGCTATGGCGCCCATAGAAAGGACCGCTGTTTTTAGCATCCTTCTTTTCATTTTACCACCTCCTATAAGGATTTTGCTATAAGTTTAAGCAGTAATTGTTAAGATTTCGTTAAGGCTCTCTACAAACAAGGCTGTTCCCTTATGGGCTTTTGCCTTCTTCTTATACATGGCAGACCTTTTGGATATATCTATAAGGTCAGAAGAACCCTTAAGAAGCACGCCCGATAGGCTTGCAATGGGAAATTCCCTTAGGTTATCCTCCCTGTCTTTTCCTATAAAGTAGCCTCTTTCTATATCCTCTTGACTGTAAAAGGTCCTCAGCTCTCCACAAAGCTCTTTAAAGAGGTTTAAAAGGTGTTGAGCTATGGAGTCCAGATCCATGTCCCAGAGTATAAGCACAAAGTCATCACCTCCAATATGGCCTACAAACCTCTTTGATGGTTCTTCCTTTTCAAAAAGGCTTAGGAAAAGCCCAACCTTTTTTATCATCTGATCTCCCAAATAAAAGCCATAGGTGTCGTTAAAAGCCTTGAAGTTGTCTATGTCTATATAACATACATAAAACTCCTTTCCAGCCCTTATAAGTTCCTCCACCTTTTCCTTTATAGCGCTGCTCCCGGGAAGGTGGGTAAGGGAATTCCTATCAAGAAGCTCCTTTGAAAGCTCTCTGTAGAAGATGCCTAAAAGGTGCTGTTTCTCAAGAAGATAAAAGCCTTGATCCTTTCTTAGCAAAAGGTGGTTGCGATTTAGAGGCAGGAGTATATCAAGGATGGTCTTAACCTTTAACTGCTCAGGGCTTAGCTTTGGAATAGTTTCTATATCTTCAAAGATATGACTAAACTTTGAAAGGACTTCCTTTAGGCTCTTATAGTAATACAGATTTCTATTTTTGTGATCTAAGCTATATTTTAAAGCCCAAGCGTCTACAAAGTATGCTCTTTCCCCTGTATCAAGGATAAAATACCTGTCTTGAAACTGGTCAATAAAAGAAAGGAAATTTCCAATCCTATCCTGTAGATTATAAAAGACAATGGAAAGGGGCTCGCCTTTTATCAGGTCTTTTTTTGCCACCTTTAAAAGCTCTTCTCTTAATCTAAAGTGGATTACATCCTCTGCTGGCATAGGCTTTGCAAAATAAAAGCCTTGGAAAAGGTTTCCACCAAGGTCATGGTATATAACTTCCACATCTTCCTCATGCTCCACACCTTCGTATATAGGTAAAGCTCCCATATTAAAGGTTATCTCTGTCAGCATCTTTACAAGCTGTTGCTTTATCTTGCTCCTTGAGATACCATTAACCATCTCCCTCGGTATCTTTACAAAATCCAAATAACCCTCAAACTCCAAAAGCAGTTTTAAGGAGTTATAGCCTGTGCCAAGGTCATCTATGGCTAACTTAAACCCACTACTTTTGTAGTGTTCAAAGGCTCTTTTTAGCAATTTACAATCCTGTATCTTCTCTGCTTCTGAGATCTCAAGGATTATAAGCTCGGGCTTTAGCCCAGACTCTTTTACAAGCTCAAAGGTTTTGTTTTTGCCAAAGTGTTCCGAGGTAAGGTAAGATGGAAAGAGGTTTAAAAAGAGATGAAGCTTCCTCAGCCTTGGAAAGCTCAAAAGTTGTAGCTTTTTACACATAAGCTCAAGGTCTCCTATAAGGTCCATACCCTCCGCCATGTGAAAAACCGCAAGGGGAGGTAAGCTTTCTACCTTTAACTTAAACCTACTTAGAGCCTCATAGCCAAAAAGGTCCAAAGCGCATAAGTCTACGATAGGCTGATAATGGGGGATTATCTCCAAGTTGTTTAAAAATTCCCTTTTTGCCCAATCTTTTAGTTCAAGGTTCAAAAGCATGGAGCCTCCTTTGAAGGTGCATAACAGCCCTTGAACGCACTACAGGATAGGGATGTTGAGCCAAAGACCTAAGTAGTTCAAAAGCCTTTGGAGAACTCATCCGTGAGAGGGCATCGACAATCTCCATAAGCACTATAGGGTCTGTTTCTCTGCTTATCATCACCTCAAAGTGGGGCAAGGCTATTTCAAGGTCCTTCCTTCCTATGGTGTATACGACATTTCTTTTCATCTCTTTAACAGGATGCTCCAAAGCCATAATAAGCTTATACTCGTAAGGTAGGTTATGAAACTCTTCAAGGCTATAGCCACAATTAGGGCATACTTTGTCCTCTCTTCCTATAACGTTCCAACAGGCAGGACAAAAGTAAAGCACGGGATTGTTTGGGTCATGTTTGACAACTTTCAAGCTGTGGCCTTTTTCCAAAAGGGAGAATACATCAAGAGGTTCTAAAGTATGCATACTACGGACTACAAAAAGCTCATAAAAGGGAGCCCCTTCCTCAAAGCCATAGTAGAAGACTTTTTCCTTCTCAAGGTATACTTCATAGCCATACTTTTGAGGAGAAACACTTACCACAAGGTTCACACTTTCTAAAGGAAAGGAAGAGATGTCCTTATACACACCCACGAGCTCAAGGTTAGAAAGCATTAAAGAAATTATCTCCTCAGGAAGTTCGTAGACCCTTATGGTGCAAACTTCTTCGCTTAAATCTTCCAACAAGCTTTTTAGCGCCTCTTTACCCTCTTGACCCCTGTAGCTAATCCAAAATATACCTCCTCTGTAAAGGATAAGATAAGCCTTTTCAAGCTTTACTCTGTTTTCCACGGCCATATAACCTGTGGTTTCAAAATCTATAATCTTCTTAAAAAACTCCCTCGTATTGAAGTTTATACTCTCTAAGTTTACCCAAAGAGGTTTGTCGCTGTAAAGGGGCAGTCTGTATCTTTCGTGAAGACCAAAGGCGTGTATTAGAAAGTTCTCCGTGGTTGGATAAAAGGTGACAAGCTCAAAGTCCTCTGCTATCTCACCAAAGGCTTTCCCTTCTAAAACAGGCAAAAGGAAAGGTTCTCCAAGTCTTTGAAATAAAAAACATCCAGTCCTCATGGAGCTTTTTACAGACTCAAGAAGCCAAGATAGGTTTAGTATATCCCTATGAAAGGGTCCATAGAGGGGCTTTAAGCTCAAAAGATGGTTAACCAATAGGAGCTTTTGCATTAAGAACCTCCCTCAGTATCTCCCTAAAGGTTTCCACAACCCCAATCCCATCCTTGGCTACTGCTTCTATTGTCTTGAGGTTTTTAAAATGGCTCCTTATGGAATCAAGGGACAAAGCTCCTTCCAAATCCCTCTTGTTGGCCTGAAGGACCATAGGCACACCTATTAAACCCACCTCTTCCAAATCTTTATAAGAGCTTAAATTTTCCTCTAAGCTTCTGCCAGAATCTAAAACAAACACTACACTATTCACATAGCCAAAAAGCCATTTTCTCAAAGGCCTAAACCTCTCCTGCCCAGGAGTTGTAAAAATCTCAACTCTTACTTCTCTGTCTTCCCATCTGGTTTTTATATTAAGGGAAAGTATATCCAAATAAACAGTTCTACCTTCTGTGGTCTGTTGATGTATTCTATCTTGCACATAGTTTAGATAAGCTTCTTTGAGCTTTTCCAAGTTTGTAGTTTTTCCAGCCATACCAAGCCCGTGATAAAGTATGCGCAGGTTCATATCACAAGGTCCTCAAGCTTTACCATTAGAGATTTTTTATACTCTTCAAGCTTGTTAAATATCTCCTTAAGCTCCTTTTCCGAAAGGCTATAGTCCAAAATATCCATCTTATTCACCTCCAAAGAAAAATCTGCAAAAATCTAGTTTGAGACCCGATCTCCCTACCTCGCACCCACCCACGCTTATCTCCCTTATGAAAGGTGGCATCCACCCCTTTGAAAGCCTACGACCTATGTGAAACATCATGGGATGCCCACCCTCGCCAAGTGTATAGCCCAAAGCCTCCTCCATTCTCAAAAGGTTTTCAAAGGACTCCATAACAGGTTTTGAATATAAGAAGGAAATGTTAAAAATTGGTTAAAGAATTCCTTAGCACTATTTTATATATCTATGATCTTCGAAAAGGGTATAAAACACACAGCCCATGGGCTTAACTTCTATATGAGCTACTTTGATGATATAGCCAAGCTCTTGCCCCGTGAGGATTACTGCTTTGTGGTGGGAGGGTGGGTAAGGGATAGGATCTTGGGCGACCCCGTAGGCTATCACATAGATATAGACCTATTGGTCACTTGCGACCCAAGGGATATAGCCAAAAAGCTATCAGAAAAGATAGGGGGGTCCTATTTTGAGTTTGAGAAAAAGGGGCTTTTCATAAAAAGGCCTACTATAGCCACAGTGGTCCTTAGACTCTTTCCCTACAAGTACCGCTTTGACTTTGCAAAGATAGAGGGCAGGGACCTTGAAAAGTCCTTAGTGGAGGACTTGCTATCGAGGGATTTTACTGCCAACGCCATGGCTGTGAGCCTTGACGACCTTTTGAGCATAGGTGCCAAGCAAGCCATCATCTACGACCCAGCCCATGGAATAGAGGATTTAGAAGAGGGGCTTCTAAGGCCTGTATCTTTAAAGAACCTACAAGAAGATCCTGTAAGAATACTTAGGGGCTTCCGCCTTGCAGTGGAAAAGAACTTAAACCTTACAGAGGATTTCTATGAGTTTGTAAGAAAAAAGGGCAGACTTCTTAAAAGGGCACCCGTGGAGAGAATAACCCTTGAATTTTTTAAGATCTTAAGGGCAAAGGATAGCTACAGGGTGATAAAAGACCTATATGATCATGGCTTATTACAGACCCTCTTTCCCGATACAGAAAGATGGAAAGAGATAAAAGACCAAGGAGAACACCATATATACCCCCTTGAAGAACACCTTTTTAAGGTCTTGGAAGCCTTGGAAAAAGTGTTGGAAGAAAGAGATATCTACTTGCCTGCGGATATGTTAAAGGATTTTGGAAAGATGGAAGTTTATGGAGAATTTTCCGATATAGAACTTTTAAAGCTTTCTGCTCTCTTTCATGATATAGCAAAGCCCCACACCTTTGAGATAAAAAATGGAAAGATAACCTTTTATAACCACAATAAAGTAGGAGCTGAGATTGTAAGCCAGTATGGGAAAACCTACAAGTGGGGTGAGTTTGCCACAAGGTTTGTAAGCAAGCTTGTAGAGGAACACCTAAGACCCTTTTATCTGAGGGAAGCCCTTTCAAAAGGACAACTCACCGACCGTGGAAGAGCCAATTTTTGGAGAGAATGTGAAGATATAGCATCCCATCTTTTCCTTCATGCCATTGCCGATGCCATAGGAAGTGGCGATACAGAGGAGGAAATAAGAGAACTTTTAAAGACCACCCACGACCTTATAAGCTACAAAAGGGAAAAGTTATCCAAAGTGCCTACAAAGTCTTTGCTAAAAGGAGATGAAATAATACAGATCTTGGGAATAGGACAAGGACCCCTTGTGGGTAAGATAAAGAAAGCTCTGGAAGAAGCACAGATGGACGGTAAAGTAAGCACGAGGGAAGAGGCCATAGAGTTTGTTAAGAACTATTACAAAAGCAACGATTTTATAAACTAATGTAAGGGCGCAGGCTGTTTGTTTAGACCACCAGAAGACTAAACAGGTAATTTCTCATAGGGTGCCAGTAGGTATAATAAAGAGATGAAATTTCTAAACCTTGCCTTAGCTCAGATAGATCCTACGGTGGGAGATATAGAGGGTAATCTAAAAAAGATAAAAGAGTTTTGGCAAGAGGCGGAAGGGAAAAGCCATATGGTGATATTTCCAGAATTGTCCTTGTGCGGGTATCCACCCGAAGACCTACTTCTTAGGCTTGACTTTCTAAAGGCTTGCCATAAAGCATTGGAGGACCTTATTGAATTCTCCTCAAAGATGTCCTCTTTGGTAGTAATTGGCATGCCCTACTATGAGAAGGACCTTTACAATGCCCTTTTTGTGCTAAGTGGTGGAAAGGTGCTTGGAGTTTATAAAAAGACCTTTCTTCCCAATTACTCGGTCTTTGACGAAAAGAGGTATTTCAGAAAAGGTGGAAAGCCCTTGATAGTTGAGATAGATGACTTAAAGATGGGCTTTTCTATATGCGAGGATATTTGGCATCCCGACGGATGGGAGAGGTTTTATGCCCTACAGGGCTGTGAGGTGCTAATTAACATAAACGCCTCTCCCTATTACTTTGGAAAGTATGAGTTTAAGGAAAACTTTTTAAAGGCGAGGGCGGAGGATAACTTAGCCTATGTGCTCTATGTAAACTTGGTGGGCGGTCAAGATGAGCTTGTTTTTGATGGTAGAAGTTTGGTAGTAAGTCCAGAGGGGAAGGTCTTGGCAAGGGCAAAAGCCTTTGAGGAAGACCTCCTTATCCTAAGCCTTGACATAGAAGAGATAAGAAGAAAAAGGCTTACAGACCTTAGACTAAGGGAAAGGGAGTTCCAAGAAGTAGAAAGGGTTTCTATTCCTTTCATGCCCGAAAGGGACAAAGTGCCTCCAAGGTTGGAAGAAAGTCCAAAGGGAGAGGAAGAGATCTACAAGGCTATCACCTTGGCTATAAGGGACTATGTGGAGAAGAACCACTTTAAAAGAGTGCTAATAGGCTTGTCGGGAGGTATAGACTCCTCTTTGGTGGCATGCCTTGCAGTAGATGCCCTTGGAAAGGAAAGGGTGGTGGGTGTTTTTATGCCCTCGCCTTTTACCTCTTTGGAGAGCAAAGAAGATGCCTACCAGCTGGCAAAGAACTTGCAAATAGAGATCATTGAATATCCAATAAGGGACATCTACGAAAAATACCTTGACCTTTTTGAGCCAAAGGATATAACTGTAGCAGAAGAAAACCTACAGGCACGCATAAGGGCAAATATTCTTTTTTATCTATCTAACAAATATGGATGGCTTGTCCTTTCCACCTCCAACAAAAGCGAATCAGCGGTGGGATACAGTACCATCTATGGAGATATGGCTGGGGGCTTTGCCCCCATAAAAGACCTTTATAAAACCTATGTTTATAGGCTTGCCTATTATAGAAACACCATAGAACCCCTAATACCAGAAAGGGTACTAACAAAGGCTCCTACCGCAGAACTAAGGCCCAATCAAAAAGACCAAGATACACTACCTCCTTATACTCTCCTTGATAAAATCCTTGAGCTTTACATAGAGGAAGGCTTGGGATTCCAAGAGCTTTTGGAAAGGGGCTTTGAAGAGGAAACTCTTAAAAGGGTTTTAAAGATGCTAAAGGCTGCCGAATACAAAAGAAAGCAGGCGCCCCTTGGTCCAAAGATCACAAAAAGAGCCTTTGGCAAAGATTGGAGAATGCCAATAACTAACAATTTCTGACTTTTAGACTTTGCAAGAAGTCCCAAACCCTTTCTTCAATATCATCCCTTACCTTTCGGAAAAACTCCCTTTTTGCCTCCAAGGAGCCCTCAAAGGCTGCAGGGTCTGGAAGGTCCCAGTGTATATGCCTTTGGGCAGGAAATATAGGGCATGTTTGCCTTGCACTATCGCACAGAGTGATAACTATATCTACTTCTTCGTAGGGAATTGACTCCAAGCCTTTGGGCTTTTGATAGGATATGTCTATGCCCTTCTCCGCCATTACTTCAAGGGCAAAGGGGTTTATCTCCTTTGCAGGTTGAGAACCTGCGGAGTATATATCCAATTGCAGGTTCAGCTGACTTGCTACTATCTTTGCAAAGGCTTCTGCCATCTGGCTCCTTGCAGAATTACCAGTACATATAAAGGCTATTATCATGCTCTTTTATTATAGGGGCAATTTGTTAACATTTTATTAATGTTTTCCACTCTCCTTTGGCTTGAAGAGGTCTCCTCTACCCAGGACTTTTTAAAAGAAAAGAGTTTGCCCCCTTGGAGTGTGGTGATAGCCAACAGACAAACAAGGGGGAGGGGAAGGCTTGGAAGACAATGGCATTCCCAAGAAGGAGGTCTATACTTTAGCTTTTCCATGCCACAAGGCATAAAGGATGAAAACACCCTACCCTTGGTATTATCTAACGCTGTGGCAGACTATCTCAAAAGCCTTGGTTTTATGCCCGCCATCAAATGGGTCAATGATGTTTATGTGCAAGGTAAAAAGCTATGTGGCATATTAACGGAAAGGCTAAAAGATAAAATAATAGTAGGCATAGGTATAAACCTAAATCAGGAAAGCTTTCCAGAAGATATTGATGCCATATCTCTACGAAAGATAAAGGGAGAAATTTACGATAAGGTAGGTTTTTTATTGAACCTTTTGGATTACTTAGGGAAAGCCATAGAAAAACTTTCCCAAAAGGGTTTTTGTGCCTTTAAGGAGGATATAGAGCAAAGGCTTTTGTTTAAAGATTCGGAGGTAATTCTCTATACACAAAAGCCTGTGGTGGGAATACTCCAAGGTATAGACATAGATGGTAGTTTGCTTCTTTTAACGCAGGAGGGGATCAAAAGCTTCCAAGTGGGAGAAATAACCCTTAGGGCTTTGTGATAATATACTCTAAAGGCATGTTAAGGGTTGCTATTCCCAAAGGTAGGCTTTTTGAGGAAACTGTGGAGCTTTTTCTAAAAAGGGGAATAATAGAAGAAAGGTTGGAAGAGGGGAGAAAGTTAAGCCTAAGGGTTGGAGACTTTGAGTTTTTGCTGGTCAAGCCCTTTGATGTGCCTGTTTATGTAGAAAACGGAGTGGCGGACCTTGGCTTAGTGGGCAGGGATGTTTTGTTAGAAACTAAGCCAGACCTTTATACCTTGCACGACCTTGGAATAGGCTTTTGTAGGATAGTGGTGGCTGGAAAAGAGGAAAGTAGAGAAAAATACACAAAAAGTTCCTATCTAAGGGTGGCTACCAAATATCCCCGCATAACCCAAGAGTTTTTTGCAGAAAAGGGAATAAAGTGTAAAGTAATACCACTTAGTGGCTCTGTAGAGTTGGCTCCTTTGATAGGGCTTTCCGATTTTATAGTGGATTTGGTGCAAACGGGAAGAACTTTAAAGGAGAATAACTTGGTGGTTATAGAGGAAATAACCACTTCAACCGCCATGCTTGTATCAAATAGAGCAAGCTACAGAAATATGAGAAAGGAAATACTACAATTGGTGCTAAAATTTTCTTATGGTTGAAGAGCTTTCAAAAAAACTTGAAGCCCAAATACTTCAAACCCATACCAGCTGGGTTTTAGTATTGAAGGAGGTAGTCTATAAGATAAAAAAGCCAGTGAATTTTGGCTTCCTGGACTATTCTACCCTTGAGAAAAGGTTAGAAAATTGTAAAAGGGAGGTGGAGCTAAACAAAAGACTGTGCCCTTGGGTGTACCTTGGAGTGGTACCCATAAGCCTTGTGGATGGTAGGTATGTGATAGAAGATGCATCAAACCCAGTGGAGTATGCGGTAAAGATGAGGAGGATTCCCGAAGAAAGCCTTTTGAAAAACCTACTTTCAAAGGTATCTCAAGAGGATATGAAAAGGCTTGCCAAACACATAGCCAAGTTTCACCTAAGGGCGGAAAGGAAGGATGATTTTGGAAGGCTTGAGGTTATGAAGTTCAACACCGACGAAAACTTTATACAAACAGAAAA
The DNA here is from genome assembly GCA_046292245.1 of Aquificaceae bacterium. Classification (GTDB taxonomy): domain Bacteria; phylum Aquificota; class Aquificia; order Aquificales; family Aquificaceae; genus Pampinifervens. Next base: position 5,789 of record JBKBRK010000016.1, on the reverse strand, counting down.
ATACATAGGCATAACCATAAGCAAGGAAGACTATGAGTTTATAAAGGGAAGAACCGAGTATTTTTATGAAAACTACAGGGAACTCTTTGAAAAGCGCATAAGGGATGGGCGCATAAGGGATGGGCACGGAGACATAAGGCTTGAGCATGTAGCCTTTCTTAAAGAGGGTGTATGTATCTTTGATTGTATTGAGTTTAATGAGCGCTTTAGATGTGGTGATATGCTTAACGATATGTGCTTTTTATCTATGGAGCTTGACCTTTATGGAAGGCAAGATCTCTCAAGGGTTTACGAAGAGGAGTATAGAATTACCACAGAGGACGAGGAATTTGAAATCTTTTTACACTTTTTTAAAGGCTACAGGGCGTATGTAAGGGGAAAGGTTAATAGCTTTTTATTGGATGACCCCAATTATCCAAAAAAAGAAGAGGCAAAGGAATTAGCCCAGAAGCTTTTCCAGCTTAGTAAGAAGTATGCAGAGCAGATACCTTAATCAAGCCACCTTAGAGTTATTTCAAAACCCTCTTTATCTCTTGGTTTTTTCTTTATCTTTGGCTTTTTAGGACCCTTTCCCGGTTAAACTACTAATATCTCGTTCCTTGGGTCAATTCTTTTAGCCCTTTCAAAGTAAGATATAGCCTCACCTTCCCTATCCATGTATAACAAAGTCAAGCCTATAGTGGCATAGACTCTTGCCTGCCATAGATTATCCGGAGAGTACCTAACAGCTACAACAAGCCTATCATAAGACCTTGAATAGTATCCGCACATGCCTTCTGCAACACCAAGCCAATAAAGAGCCTCAAAGTTGCTGGGATTTTTATCAAGAGCCTTTTCAAATTCATGAATGGCCTGCCTGCAATGACCTTTTCTAAGATGCTTTTTACCATTTTCCACTGCTTTGTCAGAGGCTATAACAAGTCCGGGGGCTCTGGGAGGCGGTGCCGTATCACCCACTACTACTGTAGTTTTTTCAGCACAGGACAAAAGGAACATAAGACCCAAGGGAAGCACTTTAAGCTTCATATGTGTTATTATAAAAATCCTTTTCAAAATCCTCCAGCCTTCTCCAAGTTTTTTCTCCTTTTATGTAAACATCTTCTACCTTCCTAAGGTTAAGCCTTCTTAAAGCTTTGTATTCTTGAAAGTTTTCTATGAATCTTCTTAGATGTTCCAAGCTATCAAAATAGAGTAGGTCCTTCCCCTCTCTAACTACTCCGTATTCGTCCTCTGGCTTTACAAAGCCACTACACACGGGGCATCTTGTTCCCTTTGGTGGCACGGGTGGAGGTTTTATCCTTAGCTCCCTCTTTTCCATAAAGGCATAAAAAGCTATGGAGAGCACAACAAAAAAGACAAAAACATCCACAGCAAATGAGCTAAAGGAAGAGAGAAAATTACCCAAATAACCAAATATGGATACCAATATACCACCCACGGTTATAAAGGCAGTTATAAACACATGCTTAAGGGCAACACCCTTAAAAATAAAAAGAAGGACCATACCAAAACTGAACATCTCCAGAAGCCGGGCAAGTACTATAAGGATATGTCCAAGGGTTATGGCATCTAAGTTCATTTTGTTGGATCCTTATCGTGTCTTATGTAAGGGACATTTTTTACGTTCTTTAACCTGTTTATGAAGTACTCCCTGTTCTTTTCAGAAAAGATCATACCCAAAAGTCCCGTTAAAAAACTTGCCAAAACTATAAAACCAACTATGATGCCCGTCAGCTTCTTATTTCCTTCCTGTGTCATATAATTACCTCCTATAAAAAAACAAGCTCCCCCAGAGGGGGAGCAAAGATAAAAGGTGCACCACCACTTTTAAACATGAGTATGGTATCCCTTGTAGTAAGCATAGGGATGCCAGTCTTCAGGTACGTCTACGGGATACTTTTTGAAGTTATTTGGTCCAATTGGCGTAGTGGTCATAGTCCATTCAAGAGAAGGAGACCCCCATGGATTGTCGGAAGCCTTGGGACCACCTAAGCCCTTGATCCAGTTTATCAATGATAGAAGTATTCCAACGCTCATTATAAGGGCTCCTACCGTTTGTATTTGCATCAACTGTACCCACTCGGGTATGGGTGGATAGTCGGGGTACCTTCTTGGCATACCTTCCGCCATTCCCATGTACATTTGGAAGAAGAACATAATATTGGCGCCTATGAGGGTAAGCCAAAAGCTCAGCTTTCCAAGACCTTCTGAATACATCCTTCCAGTTACCTTTGGGTACCAATAATAGATACCGCTAAAGGCTCCAAAGGTCAAAGCCATACCAAGCACATAGTGAAAGTGTCCCACTATAAAGAGAGAGTCGGATATGCCAAGGTCAATGGAAACCATAGCGTTGGGTATGCCTGTAAGACCGCCTATTAGGAACATGAGAATTCCACCAAAGGTAAATAGCATGGGCGTATTGTACCTTATTGCACCCTTATGAAGGGTTGCCACCCAGTTGAAGATCTTTATACCAGTGGGAACTCCAACGAACAAGGTTGTATAAGAGAAGAGAACTCTAAGCCAGTCTGGCACGCCAGAGACAAACATATGATGAACCCATGTCTCAAAGCCAACAAAGGCTATGGCGTATATGGCAAGAGCCATAGATATGTATCCAAATATGGGCTTTCTGGACATGGTGGAGATAACCTCGGAGAATACACCAAAAGCTGGAAGGATCATCACATAAACAACGGGGTGGGAGTAAAACCAAAGGAGGTGTTGGTAAAGTAGAGGGTCTCCGCCAAGTAGAGGATTGTAGAAGTTGGTGCCAAGGTACTTATCAGTAAAGAGGAGTATTACACTTCCCATCAAAGAAGGCACACCAAAGAGCTGTATTAGGCTTGCGGCCATAATAGCATGTACAAAGAGGTTTAGCTTTGTCCAGCCAATACCCTTTGCCCTCATGCTAACGATGGTGGTTATCATGTTTACAGAGCCACCTGTGGAAGATATGCTATAGAGAAGCACTATAAGCACGTATAGGGATGTGGGACCGGCATTGTCGTTCATAGAGTAGGGGGCATAACCAGTCCATAGCATCTTAATCCAGTTTCCGGGTATAAGGGTAAGAAGCACCAACAGGCTTGCTCCAAAGAAAGACCAGTAGCTAAAGGCGTTTAGCCTTGGAAAGGCAACGTCCCTTGCCCCTATCATAAGGGGAACCAAAAAGTTGGCAAAGCCACCCATCCAAACGTTCACAGCCCACCAAAGCAGCATTACCGCACCATGACCGGTAAGGACATAGTTGTAGAGGTCTGTTCCTTCCTGTCCAAATAAACCAGGAAGCTGGATACCGGGTGCGCTTTGCTCAAACCTTATAATGAGGCCAAAAAGTCCAGCCACCACAAAGAAGACAAGGGAGGTTATAAAGTACAGCATCCCAATCTTCTTGTGGTCTGTGGTAAAGATCCACTCCTTTAGGGTGGCACCGTACCAAGTGCCAGAGGGTGGTACATGTGCTACTGCCATGGTTGTACCTCCTTTAGTTTATTGTTGAACCGGCTGTGCCGGTTGTTCTACAGAAGCTTGCTCCTGCCCACCAAGCCACTTATTAAACTCCTCTTCGGGAACCACCTTCAAAACGCTTGCCATCCTTGAATGCCATGTTCCGCAGTATTCCCTACAAAAGACCCAATATTCGCCGGGCTTGTTAAACTGAAACCACATCTTTGTTATCCTTCCGGGTACACAGTCTTCGGTAACCCTTGCTTCATGTACAAAGAAGGAGTGGATGACATCCCTGGATGTGCAATAAACCTTCACGGGCTTTCCTGCGGGTATGTATGCCTTTACAGAGTCATCTATCTTTTCCTGCATTAGATAGATGTTTTTCTCTGGGTCTGCCACTTGGTTAAAGAAGGAATAAACTTTCTTCCCGTTGGGATATTCAAACTCCCAACCCCACATAAAGGCGGTCACCTTTATCTCCAAAGCACCCTCCGGAGCATTCCTCTGCTTTACAAAGTTTGCAAAGGAGTAGGTACCAAGGAAAAGGACTATTATTGTGGGTATAACAGTCCAGACTATCTCTATAGCGGTGTTTCCTTCTATGTGGGCTCCTTCTTCGTTTTCCTTAGGCCTATAACGGTACTTGATCATAAAGTAGATGGAAGGCACCGCCACTATGACGTAAATAGCCACAACTACCCAAAACCAGACAACTACCGAGTTTTCCCAGTAAACCCTGGGATAAACTACAGCACCCTCACTTGCCAAAGATAATCCAGCAAGTGAAAGCAAAATGAGAAGGTTTCTCATCTTAGTACCTCCTTTTTCCTTTTAACTACAGCATGCAAAAGGGTTAGGCTTCCAAGCATAAGCCCACCAAAGGCAAAGATAATGGCTGGGTTTAGTCCGTACTTCCCCGTATTCGGGTCATACCTGTAGCACACCATATAGGCAACATCCACTATGGTGTTTTTTGTTATCCTAAAGGTTTCTGCCTCCGCCAAAGCTATTCTAAGGTCCTTTTCCTTTGGGGATATGCCGTAGAGATATCTCACTATCTTTCCGTCGGGAGCTATAAAAATAACCACGTTGGGATGGACAAACACTCTATCTTGGCGAGAGTAGAAGAACTTGTAGCCAAGGGATTGGGTAAGCCTTTTTATATCTTCTTCAGACATTATGCCAAAGGTCCATTTGGGATTGGAAACACCGAGCTGAGACTTAAATTTCTTTATATCCTCAAGTCTGTCTTCTTTGTCAAAGGAGAGTACAAGAAGGTTTGCATCCTTTCCCAAGTCCTTTGTAGCTTCAAGGGAAGATTTGACTATAAGGGGGCATGCAGCATCGCAGGTATAGTAAGCCAAAATAAGGGCTGTAGGTTTAGCCTTTATGAAGTCGTAGAGTTTGTGGATCTTTCCATCCTCTGTGGTAAAGGTTATGTTTGCTACCTTGTTTCCAAGGTATTTTTCTTCTTCTATTTGCATTATGCTGGCGTCAAACATACTGGGCGTGTTTTTGGGCTGCGGTGTGCCAAAGGCAAAAACCCAAAACAGGAGAAGAAGGACTATCCCCTTCATGGCTTAAAACTTACCAAAGGAACCCACTATGTAGGCAGTTCCTGCCACAAGTAGCCATGCAAGGTCTACAAAGTGCCAGTAATAACTTGCTGCCCTTGCAGGGGTCTTTTTACCCAGGGCTTTTCCGCTATTTATTAGAAGGATAAGTTGCATACCGAGACCCACCAGTATGTGGGAAGCGTGCACGCCAGTGAGCATGTAAAAGCCAGTACCATACATATTGGAGCTTATGGTAAAGCCCTTATGCCAAAGGTGAAGCCATTCCCAAGCGTGCAAGATCAAGAACAAAGTGCCAAGGATCATGGTTGCCAAAAGCCACATCCTATAACCGCCAAGGTCTCCGTGCTCAATGCTGTGTTCTGCCTTCCATATGGTAAAGCTGGAAGTCCAAAGGATAAGGGTAAGCAAGGCTACTAAAGCCAAGTTCATACCGCCCTCTGGTATCCATTCCCTTACCCATACGTCTGCGTGAGCTGCCCTTGCCATCCAAAAGCCTGAAAAGATGGCACCAAAGATAACCACTTCTGCAAAGACAAACCATACTATGCCCTGAAAGCCAAGCCCTTCGTCGTGACCTTTTGAGAAGTACTCGTTTGCCCACCCTGCCAAGCCTATCGCCAGAAGGGCAAGACCTATACCACCTGAGATCACCGCCAAAAGGGCAAGCTTCCAAGTAAAGTAGGCTATGGCCGCAAAGGCCAAGAAAAAGGTTGACAGACCTACCGGCAAAGCCCATACGCTGATCTCATGGTGTAC
>JBKBRK010000015.1:0-22762 GCA_046292245.1 Aquificaceae bacterium | reverse complement strand
CCAGCCCTTAGGATGGGCACATCAGATTTTAACGGCCTTGGGCAGACGGTAGGTGGCATAGTGGTGATGAGGTTTGGAGCGGACGCCTACAAAACTATTCAAGAGGTGAAGGTAAAACTTGAAGAAGTAAAAAGAGGGCTTGCCGAAGATGTAAAGATAATACCAGTGTATGACAGGTCTGAGCTTATAGAAAAAGCCATAAAGCACCTTTGGAGAGTCCTTATAGAGGAGTCGGTGGTAGTTATCTTAGTTGTGGGTATTTTCTTACTTAGTCTAACCCTGAGCTTTACCATAATAGTATTTCTTATCCTTTCTCTTCTTGGCACCTTTATCCTTATGAACCACCTTGGCATAAACTCCAACATCATGTCCTTGGGCGGCATAGCCATAGCCATAGGCACTATGGTAGATGCGGGCATAGTCTTGGTAGAAGCCTTTTCAAGGAAAAGGGAGGAAGGAAAGGATATAAAAACTGCCATAATAGAGGCATCTTCTGAGGTGGGAAAGCCCATATTCTTTGCCTTACTGGTGGTAGCTGTCTCCTTTGTGCCCATGCTTGCCCTAAAGGGTCAAGCTGGAAGGCTCTTTGGTCCCTTGGTGCTCACCAAGACCTTTGCCATGGTGGTGGCTTCCTTCTTATCTTTTATTGTCTTCCCCCTTTTACTTTACTACTTTGGAAGAGGCAAGTTTATATCCGAAGAGAAAAACCCTTTGGTAGGGCTTCTTATAAAGGCATACACACCCCTTTTCCACCTTTCCATAAAGCTAAGATACCTTATGCTAATTTTAGCCATACTTTCTATACCCCTTGCCTACCTACTTTACAAGAGCCTTGGAAGAGAGTTTATGCCAGACCTAAAAGAGGGCACACTACTATATATGCCCACCACTGCCCCCGGTATATCTATACAAGAGGCTCAAAGGCTTTTGACCCTTCAGGACAAGATAATAAAGAGCTTTCCAGAGGTGGATACAGTCTTTGGAAAGGTAGGTAGGGCAAACACACCCACAGACCCTGCCCCCCTTTCCATGATAGAGACTACCATAGTGCTAAAGCCAGAAAAAGAGTGGAGAGAGGGCATGACCTATGAAAAGCTCATATGGGAGCTTGACAGGGCTCTCCAGTTTCCCGGTGTGGTAAACAGCTGGACCATGCCCATAAAGGGAAGGATAGACATGATAACCACAGGTGTGAGAACCCCCCTTGGCATAAAGGTCTTTGGTCAGGACCTCCAAGAGCTTTCAAAGCTTGTCATTGAGTTTGAAAAGGCCCTTACGGGCATGGAAGGTGTTATGAGCCTATTTGCAGATAGGCTTATGGGAGCCACATACTACGAGATAATACCAGACCGACAAAAGCTTTACCTTTATGGGATAAGCCTTGAAGACCTTTATTCTACTTTGGATATGCTCTTTGCCAACAGCCCTGTGTCTGTTTTTATACAGGGTAGGGAAAGGTATGGCATTAGCCTTGGAGTGCCAAGGGACTACAGAGAAGACATAGAAAACCTTATCTTACCCATGGGAGATAAACTTCTGCCTTTAAAGGCCGTGGCGGAGGTAAAAAGAACAGAAAACCCCATGGAGATAAAGTCGGAAAATGGCCTTTTTGTAGCCTACCTTTACATTACACCAAAGCCAGGGATGGATATGCAGAAGATCATTGAAGAGGGAGAAAGGAGGATAAAAGAAAGGATAAGCCTACCACAGGGCTTTTACTATCAATGGACTGGGCAGTTTGAATACTGGCAAAGAGCTTTGGAAGACCTGCAGATTATCATACCCCTTGTGCTTCTAAGCATAGTGCTTTTGGTCTATCTTAGCCTTGGAAGGATCTTTGAAACCCTTTTGGTGCTATTTACCCTGCCCTCATCCCTGCTTGGTGGCTTACTTCTTATGTATCTTTTTGACTATAAGCTTTCCATAGCTTCTATAGCAGGCTTTTTGGCCCTTTTGGGCATTGCTGCAGAGATGGGAATAGTTATGGTTGTTTATATAATGAGCTCTTTGCAAAGGGGTGAAAAAGAATTTATGGAGGCAATTTATGAGGGTGCGGTAAAGAGGATAAGGCCAAAGACCATGACCATGCTTGCCATAACCGCTGGACTTCTGCCAGCTGTGTACCTAAAGGGTGTAGGTGCGGAAGTTATATCTCGTATAGCTCTTCCTATGCTCGGTGGTGTAGTATCTTCCTTTTTGACAGCCCTGTTTTTAATCCCAGCCCTTTACACTATACTTCTACGTAATCGCTAATATAATATTCCGTATGCCAATAGACAAAGAAAAGATAAAACAGGCGGTAAGGCTTTTTCTGGAAGGCATAGGAGAGGACCCAAACAGGGAAGGTCTTTTGGAAACGCCAGATAGAGTTGCCCGTATGTGGGAAGAGTTTGAAAGACAAAGGAGCTTTGATTTTAAGCTTTTTGAAGAGTTTGGCTCCTATAACGAGATGGTGCTTATAAAGGATATAACCATATACTCCTTCTGCGAGCATCATCTTCTACCCTTCTTTGGCAAGGCACACATTGCCTACATACCCGATGGAATAATATGCGGACTTTCCAAGCTTGTAAGAACGGTAAGAGTTTTTGCCTTGAAGCCTCAAGTGCAAGAAAGGCTTACAAATCAGATTGCAGACTTTCTTATGGAGCAGCTAAAGCCAAAAGGCGCGGCTGTTGTTTTGGAGATGGAGCATCTTTGTATGTCCATGAGGGGCGTTATGTCGCCGGGGCATCTGACTATCACCTCTGCCCTTAGGGGCGTGTTTTTAAGCGACCTAAGGACCAGGGGGGAATTTCTTAAGCTTATAGGCAAAGGGTCTCTATGAAGCTATGTCTTGTTGCAGGCTCAGGGGAACTGCCAAAGGTATTTTTAAAAAAGGCTAAGGAAAGGAATGTGGAGATCTTTGTAGTGGGCGTAAAGGGTATAACAGACCTTCCTGCAGAGGAGTATATACCCTTGGGAAAGGTGGGAAGGCTAATAAAAACCCTTGAGAAGAAAGGCATAAACAAGATAGTGCTTTTGGGAAAGTTTGAACACAGTCTCCTTTTCTCCCACTTTCTTACCCTTGATGAGGTAGCTTTAAAAATTCTTCAAAGGGCAAAGGACAAAAAGCCCCACACCCTTGTAAAGACCCTTATAGAGGAGCTGGAGGCTTTGGGTTTTGAATTTCCAGATCCAAGGCCCTTTTTGGAAGACCTTCTTGCACCAGCGGGTAAGATCTCTTCCTTTGAACCTTCCAAAGAAGCCATGGAGGATGGCCTTTGGGGCTTTCCAATAGCCAAAGAGATAGCAAGCCTTGACATAGGACAAACCATAGTGGTTAAAGACAAAGCGGTGGTAAGTGTGGAGGCTATGGAAGGCACCCAGAAGGCAATAGAAAGGGCTGGTGAGCTTGCTGGAAAGGGATGCAGGGTTATAAAAACCGCAAGGAAAAGTCAGGATTTTCGCATAGATGTACCAACGGTGGGACAAAAGACCCTTGAGGTGATAAAAAAGATAAAGGGCGATGCCCTTTTTTTGGAAGCTGGGAAGGTTTATCTTTTAGAAAAGGAAAAGATGTGTAAATTATCGGAAAGGTACGGAATAGCCATATATGGGCTGTAAAGCTATATATTATAAATGTAAATGAAAAAGTATTCAGGAGGTAATCATGTGCCTTTCTATACCTTCAAAGGTATTAGAAATCAGGGAGAATAATACAGCCCTTGTGGAAGCCTTTGGGGCGCGGAAGTTTGTATCCCTTGACCTTCTTCAGGAGGAAGTGCGCGTAGGAGATTATGTGCTTGTTCATGTGGGCTTTGCCATACAAAAGCTGGACGAAAAGTATGCCCTTGATAGCCTAAGACTTTTTGAAGAAATGTTGGAGCTGGAAGATGAAGCTTAGCCTTGCGTATAAAGAGGCAGAAAGTATAAGGAAGCTTACGAGGGCTATAAAGAATACTATTGATAGCCTTGGGAAACCCTTGAGGATAATGGAGTTCTGCGGGGGGCATACGCATACTATTGTAAAGCATGGAATAGATCAGTTGTTGGAAGGTTTTGTGAACTTTGTTCACGGTCCTGGTTGTCCCGTGTGTGTTCTTGCCATAGGAAGGGTTGATCTTGCAGTTGAATTGGCAAAGAGAAGGGGGGTTATTTTGTGTACTTACGGAGATGTGTTAAGGGTGCCAGGTTCCCAAAGGAAGAGTCTTCTGGACATAAGGGCGGAGGGTGGAGATGTGAGGATGGTGTATTCCTGCCTTGATACTTTACAAATAGCTCAAGAGAACCCAAACAAGGAAGTGGTCTTCTTTGCCATAGGTTTTGAAACCACTACGCCTCAAACCGCAGTGCTAATAAAGAAGGCAAAAGACCTTGGCTTGAAGAACCTCTCCGTAGTTTCCAATCATGTTATAACGCCTGCGGCCATACAGCATATACTTAACGCCCCAGAGCTGAGGGAGTACGGCAAGGTGGAGATAGATGCTTTTATAGGACCAGGGCATGTAAGCGTCATAATAGGGACAAAGCCCTATGAGTATTTTGCGGAAGAATTCTTAAAGCCAGTGGTTATATCGGGCTTTGAGCCTCTTGATGTACTACAAGCAGTTTATATGATAGCAATGCAAATAAAGGAAGAAGTAGCTTCTGTAGAGAATCAGTATACAAGAGCTGTAAGTAGAGAAGGAAATTTAAAGGCACAAAAGTTGGTTGCCGAAGTCTTCGAACTTAGAAAAGTATTTGAATGGAGAGGCCTTGGTATGGTTCCCTACAGCTCTCTAAAGATAAACTCTTCTTATGAAGATTTTGATGGAGAAAAAAGGTTTGAGCTTAACCCTCCCGAAGCAAAGGAGCATCCTGCATGTATATGTGGAAAGGTAATAAGGGGAATAGCCAAACCTCTGGATTGTAAGCTTTTTGGGAGTGTATGTACCCCTACAAACCCTCTTGGCTCTTGCATGGTATCCTCTGAGGGCGCCTGTAATGCCTACTATAAGTATAGGGGGATAGGATGAGAATTCTTCTCCTTTGCTATCGTTTTAACTCCTTATCCCAAAGGCTCTATTGTGAACTTTCGGAAGCGGGACATGAGGTTTCCGTGGAGCTTGACGTGCACCCACATCTTACAATAGAGGCGGCAGAACTCTATAAGCCTGACCTTATAATAGCACCCTTTTTGAAAAGAAAAATACCAAAGGAAGTATGGGAAAAGTATACAACCCTTATAGTACATCCTGGACCACCCGGAGACAGAGGACCCGATGCCATAGACTGGGCTATCCTTAAAAGGGAAAAGAGCTGGGGTGTTTGTATGCTTTCCGCGGTGGAGGAATACGATGCAGGCGATGTATGGTCCTATAGGACCTTCCCCATGAGGAAGGCAAGAAAATCAAGCCTTTACAGAAGGGAAATTACAGAAGGTGCTGTTGAAGCTCTTTGGGAGGTCTTGGAAAACATGAAGGGAGGAAGGGTAAAAGCTACGCCTCAAAAAGAAGGGAAGTTTAACCCTAAGGTTCCCTTAGAACTGAGAAGGATTGATTGGTTTAGAGACTCTGCGGAAGATATTTTGAGAAAGGTATATGCAGGCGACGGACAGCCTGGTGCCTTAGCCAATATAGATGGACAAGAGTACTATCTGTTTAATGCTTATCCTGAAGGTTTTTTGAAGGGTTCACCTGGTAAGCTAATAGCCAGAAGAGACGATGCAGTATGTATAGGAGCTTTGGACTCTGCCCTTTGGATAACACACATGAGAAGAAGGGAAAGGTATTCTATAAAGCTCCCCGCTATTAAGGTATTACCCCTGGAGGTAGTTGAAAAACTAAAGGAAGAAGCTATCAAACCATGGGAATCTGTAGACTTTCCCACCTATAGAGAAATAATCTATAGGGAAGAAAAGGGAATAGCCCTCATCGAGTTTAATTTTTACAACGGCGCCATGTCTACAGAACAATGTGAAAGGCTTTTACAGGTGGTAAAATACGCAAAGGAAAGACCTGTAAAGGTTATTCTTCTTCTCGGGGGAGAAGACTTCTTTTCTAACGGCATGAACCTTAACACCATAGAGGCATCCGATAGCCCAGCGGATGAATCTTGGAGGAACATAAAAGCTATGGATGAGATATGCGAAGATATCCTTACTACCCTTGATAAACTCACCGTTGCCGGTATAAGGGGAAATGCAGGTGCTGGTGGTGTCTTCCTTGCCCTTACATGCGATTTGGTTTTCGCTAGAGAAGGGGTAGTTCTTAACCCCCACTACAAAAACATAGGAAACCTTTATGGTTCAGAGTTTTGGACCTACACCCTACCTAAAAGGGTAGGTTGGGAAAAGGGAAGGGAGATTATGGAAAACAGGATGCCCATAAGTTCAAAGAGAGCTCTTGAATTAGGTCTTTTGGATGGTGTTTTTTGTAAAGACCCTGAGGAGTTTTTGGAAAAGCTTAAAGAACTGCTTGTAAGCTTTATAAATTCAAAGGGCTTTGAAGATTTTATAGCTCAAAAAAGGAAAGAAAGACTGAAGGATTGGTCTATTAAACCGCTGAAAGCTTACTTAGAGGAAGAGTTGGAAAAAATGCGACTGAACTTTTATGGTTTTGACCCTAGCTATCATATAGCACGGTACTATTTTGTGCGAAGATATCCACCTTTTAGAACACCACCTTATCTCGCCCTGCATAGAAGGCTAAGCTTTCAAAGCCCTCCATAAATTCTCGGCAACTTCATCCAAGTAATCCATAAGGGGTTTATCAAGAAGGCCCTCATTATGTAGAAACACCATACCACCCAAAGGTCCCATTATGGTAGTAAAAGCTGGGTAAAAGCTCTGATTTCTAAGCTCCCCCTTTTCTATGCCGTTGGTTAAAAAGACCATCACCTCCGTTATAACACTTGCCACACAAACAAAACCTTCACAACCATCACTAAAGATTTCCCTGTTTACCAAAAAGACCTTTAAAAAGTAGTTTATTAACTCAGGCTCTTCTATGGCTATTTCAAAAAAGCTTTTAACAAAAAGTTTTATCTTTTCTCTATAAGGGATATCCATCTCCTCTATCCTTCTTAACTTCTCACCTACCCAATCGGAGACGGTCATCATGATTTCCTTAGCTAACTCTTCCTTAGATTCAAAGTAGTTATATATATTTCCAACGCTCATACCTACCACTTGAGCTATATCCGGTATCGTCGTATTGTAATAGCCCTTTTCTGCAAAGAGCTTACAAGAAGCTCTTATAATTTCAAGTCTTTTTTGCTCCTTTAAAGCTTTTCTCCTCATACCTTGAAAGTAAATATTTTAAAAGAATTTGTTTTAGAAAATTAGTGATCTTCTACCAAGATGGGGTAGCAAACCAGCTTTTATAAGGTTTTCCCTATCTTCCAGGAATTCCCTTGGATTGCCTTCGTATATCAAGGAGTGGTCTTCACCAAGAACTAAGAGCTTATTCCCCAAATCGGCAACAAGATTAAGGCTATTTGTGGCCACAATGCTTGTAATGTCCATATCCCATAGGAGTTCTATAAGCCAATGGGTAGTCTTTGGGTCTAAGTTTGCAGTCGGCTCATCAAGAAGTAGAACCTTTGGTTTTAAAACAAGCAAGCAAGCAAGGCACAGCTTTTGTTTTTGCCCACCGCTTAACTCAAAAGGTGAACCCTTAAGAAGGTGTGCCAAATTAAACCTTTCTGCCCAATAAAGCACCTCCTCTTTTATCCTTTCTTCATCATACTCTCCTAATTGTCTTAACCCAAAGGCTATCTCATCGTAAAGGGTAGGATTAAAAAGCATAACGTCGGGGTTTTGAAAAAGCATCACAACCTCTCTTCTAAACCATTTATTTAGTCCCCTATTTTTGAGGTTTTTTTCGTTTATTTCTTTCCCTTTGTAAAGGTATATACCCTTCTGTGGCATTAATAGGGCGTTAAGTATCTTTAAAAGAGTTGTTTTACCAGAGCCGTTGGAGCCAAGTAGAACAACTCTATCCCCCTCTAAAATCTTTAAACTTAAATCTTTAAACACTTCCTTTCTATCGTAGCTATAATGTATCCTTTTTAACTCAATCATCATAAAAACCTCTTGATTTCATAGCTTGATATACTTCCCTTGAGATGTTTATAGATTTGTCAAAGAAGAAAAGGGAAAGCCTTTTGATAAAGGCAACAGAAACTTGCCTTGTTGGTTTTTCCAATATTCTACTTTTAAGAGCATCTTTAAAGTCTTTCAAAAGCTTGTTATACATAAGAATGTTGCTGACTGTAATGACTAAAAGAAAGGTTAAGGTCTTTGAAAAATCAAAGGCTTTATAAAGGTTTGCCACCCTAAGAAATAAGAAGGTTAGAAAGGTAATTTCAAAAGACCTTAAGTTAACCATTAAAAAGTATTCAAATCCTCCCTTATTACCGGAAGATAACTCCAATAGCAGATAGGAAAAAGATATTACAAAGCTAAAAAGAAAGAAAGAAAAGAAGGAATGCTTTAAAAGCTCAAGCTTATTTTTAACAGGAATAAGGGATAAAAGCGTTAGCAAAAAACAAAAGCCTATCAAAAGTATGACTACATTGCCAAGACAGGAGAGGTATATTACAGAAAGTAAGTATACCAATAGTAGAAGCTTATCCCTCATAGTTTATTCCTCAGGGTCCTTACCACTATAAGTGTAAGTATGCCTTCTCCTATACCTACAAGGATGTGCGGTAATAGCAAAGCAGGGATAACAAGACTAAAGCCAAAAGGAAAGTAAAGAGGTCTTCCAGATATATCCTTAAATAGATAGGGATGTATGCCTAATACTAAGGCAACCATAAGGGCAGAAATTAAGGTTGAGAAAAAGCCAGACAGAAATAGGGATAAATCCTCCTTAAAAAATCTCTTGGTAACGATGTAAGTATAGTAACTACAAAAACTACCCCCAAAGGCTATAGAAAGAGAGTTAATGGGAAAGCTTGTTATACCACCTTGTCCAAGGATGCTTGCCTGTAAGAAGAGTATCAAGGATATGGAGAGGAAAGCTATCCATGGACCAAAGAGCAAAGAGATGCTTGCAACACCAAGGGCGTGCAGAGAGGTGCCCCCTGGCAAAGGAAGGGTTATAGACATGATTACGAAGGATAGGGCTGACAAGGAGGCAAGGTACGGAATAGCCTTCTCCACCAAGCCTCTTTTAAACTTACCAAAGGCGTAGAACAAAAGGACAATATCTACCGCATAGGCTGGGAGGTATATCTGAGGAGCTATAAAGCCATCGGGTATATGCATGCAAGCCTCCTAAAAAAGGGTGGAAAGGGTAAATATAAGCCTGTACTCTTCCTTGCCTTCACCTCCTTGTTGTTCTCTTTCTTCATTTAGCTTCTTCCAAAGGGGAACCTTTAACCCCATGCCTAAGGAGATGTTTTTATAGTATAACCTTGCTCCACCAGTTCCATAGAGGATGTTTCCACCAGAGGCGCTCTGTTTAACTCCATCTTCCTTATCCCTTTCGTTACGCTGGAAATTAGCCTCTAAGATGGTATCTATACGCAGTCTTCTATCAACCTTTTCGTAGAGTCTATAAACCAGTGCACCGTTAAGCCTAAATTCGTCTCCAAACTTATACTTTTTCCTCTTATCTTCTTCCACATAATTGTAAGTGTGTTCAAAAAATTTTTTGAAATTTGTGTCTAAGATAAAGGTAAGTCTTGGAAGGCTTATAAGCTGTTTTGTTGCGGTAAAGCCTATTGTTATAGAAGGCTTGCCAAAACCTGTAGACATATCAGGTTCAAACTCTCCTCTTGGGTCTCTTGCCCTATCGTACTCGTTGGGATTTCCAGTTGGTAGAGATACACCGCTATAGAGAGTGAAGTGCCAGTCCATAAGGTCGTCAAGGCTTTGTTGACGTGGAATGAGCTTAAAGCCTCTGTCGTACTTAAAGCCAAGAGCTGCCATTAAAGATATGTCTGCAAAGCCCGAATTGGTGTATAAATAGGAGTTAGAATAGGTAGTTTTTATCCCCCTTTTTACATAGTAGGGTGCAAAGAGGTACAAAGAAAGCCAAGGCTTTAAACCATAGCCTACACCATATATCCAAAAATCGTACTTATCCTTTTGATCGGGGAAGTCTGAAAAGCTATATTTTTTCCACCTTACATGGTCAAGTTTAAGGTAAAGGAGCCATAGACCTTCTGGAAGGGTTGCAGAGCTTGAGCTTTCAAGAGGAGCACCGGGTCCTTCCAAACCCACGCTTCCTAAGGATGCAGCACTATGATGTGCGAAGGAAAAGCCTGCTGCTAAAGTTGAAATCAGTGCTATTTTTCTCATCTTTTAACCCTCTTAAGATAAATTTCTAAAAGAGCAAAGATACCTAAGAGCCATCCAAGCCCAGCAAGGAGCCTTTTGTGTCTTTCAAAGATACTGCCCTTTTGTTCCTCTGCCCTCCCTTCCCCAAAATCCACTCTAACCTGTGCTCCATGTCCGTCTGTAGAAACTGTCCTAACCATCCATATACCTTCTTCGTTAGGGCAAAAGACAACTCTTCCAAGGGCATCAGTTCTTCCAAGCTGGAAGGGGGCCTTTTTTCCTTCTTTATATACCTCGTACTCCTCGTAAGAAAACTTGTTCCCATCGGGAAAGAAGAAGCTAATAACTATGCACTTTCCCTCTTTTTGTATTTCGTGTTGAAGGTCGTGGGCATATATAAGACTAAAGGCTAACAAGACGGCAATAGAAACCATCACTTAACCTCAAAAATAAGGTTTGTGCTTATTACAGTATAGTTCGCCTTTATCCCATCAGACTTCTCTACTATGGATGCACTTATCCTTTGGAGCCCCCTTTCTTTAATCCTTATGTTTATATTACCCTCTTCGTTGGTAGAGCCTATCGCGCGACCTTGGTAGGCAACTGTAGCTCCCTTAACAGGCTTCCCCTTGTAATAAACCCTTAAGCTTATCTTACTATAAAGATTGCTACTAAAAGGGTTTTCCAAAGGCACTATTTCAAGCTCTTCTGTTAGAGGTTTTTTAAAAGCCTCTGCCCAACCCTCCAATCTCTTAACACCTTCATAGGAGAGCCAACTTTCTAAAGGTTTTTCTACTTTATCCTTAGGTAGGTTTTGGGTGCCCTTTATAGTCTTTGTCCAGTAGCCACTAGAGAAAAGCACATAATAGGCAGAGCAATTTGCAGGAAAGGAAAGTGGATAGGACTTTTCTATTTGAACTTCCACCTTTTTCCCTTCCCTATTGAAGCATAAAGCCCTTAGGATATTTTCCGCTTTATAGCTTATTAGACCTTCTTCTTCCTCCTTTGGCTTGACATGTCCATAGTAAAGCACCATCTTGTCATCCTTCCTTTCCAACCAAAGCTCATGGGCATAGCCAAAGGAAAAAATGAGCATAAAAACCAATGCTATCATTGGAACCTCCATACAGAGAAAAATATTAATGAATAGCTATTCAATTGTCAAGTCTTTAAAGAGGGTGTTTCAAAAACAGCCTAAGACCTCAGGCTGCTTTTCATAACCTCTAAGAATGGAATTTTTGAAACAGCCTAAGTCTTTAAAGAGGAGAGGGCATTATAAGACTTTCTTATACCCACTATAAGAAATTTATCCTTGACAGATGTAATAGCACATGCTAAATTATGAATTAACATTCAATCAAGGAGGTTTAACATGGAGACTTTTTGGGAGACCTTTAAGAGACATGGCCTATGTAGGAGGGATTTCCTAAGGTTTAGCGCCACTATAACTGGTCTTATGGGTCTTTCTCCATCCATGATACCGGAGGTAGTAAGAGCTTTGGAAACAAAGCCAAGGGTTCCTGTTCTGTGGTTGCATGGGCTTGAATGCACATGTTGCTCCGAGTCCTTTATAAGATCTGCAACTCCACTAGCCTCCGATGTGGTCCTTACCATGATCTCCCTTGAGTACGACGATACTTTGACCGCTGCTGCGGGGGAAGCTATAGAAAAGCATAGGGAAGAAGTGATGAAAAAGTATTGGGGAAACTACATTCTTGCAGTAGAAGGGAACCCGCCCTTAGGTGAGGACGGTATGTACTGCATAGTGGGCGGAAAGGCTTTTTTGGAAAACCTCAAAGAGACCGCAAAGGGGGCAAAGGCTGTAATAGCTTGGGGTTCATGCGCCAGTTGGGGGTGCGTTCAAGCTGCAAAGCCTAACCCAACCACCGCAGTTCCAATACACAAGGTTATTACAGATAAACCCATAATAAAGGTGCCGGGCTGTCCTCCCATAGCTGAGGTTATGACAGGAGTTATCATGCATCTTGTCCTCTTTGATAGCATACCGCCCTTAGACTCCCAAGGTAGGCCAAAACAGTTCTACGGAAACAGAATACACGACACATGCTATAGACGAGCCTTCTTTAACGCTGGCCAGTTTGTAGAAAGGTTTGATGACGATGGAGCCAAAAAGGGGTGGTGTCTGTATAAGGTGGGATGCAGAGGACCAACAACCTATAACTCCTGTGGAAATATACGCTGGTACAACGGACTATCCTATCCTATACAAGCGGGCCATGGCTGTATAGGATGCGCTGAAGAAAACTTTTGGGATACCGGACCCTTTTACCAAAGGCTTACCAATATACCAGTTCCAAGTGTGGAGGCAAGCTCAGATAAGGTGGGCGCTGCCCTTGCAGCAGCAGCGGCAGCCGGTGCGGTAGCTCACGGTGTTTTATCAAAGATAAGAAACAAATAAAAGGAGGTGATAAACATGGCAAGAGTTGTAGTTGATCCAGTAACAAGGATAGAAGGGCATTTAAGGATTGAGGTCATAGTGGATGAGAAAACTGGCAAAGTTATGGATGCTGTATCTTCTGGCACTATGTGGAGGGGTATAGAGCTCATACTCAAAGGTAGAGATCCAAGGGATGCCTGGGCTTTTGCCCAAAGGATATGCGGTGTTTGTACCTCTATCCATGCCCTTGCTTCTGTAAGGTGCATAGAGGATGCTCTTGAGATCCAGATTCCAAAGAATGCCAACTACATAAGGAACATCATGTATGGAACCCTTCAAGCCCACGACCATTTGGTGCATTTTTACCATCTTCATGCCCTTGACTGGGTATCTCCGGTGGAGGCTCTAAAGGCTGATCCTGTTCAAACTGCAGTGCTTCAAAACCAACTCCTTGAAAAGTATGGAGCAGTAGCTGAACTAATGCCAGACTTCTTAGGACGAAGAGCCTATCCAAAGAAGTTTCCAAAAGCAACACCAGGGTACTTTAGGGCCTTTCAAGAGAAGATAAAGAAGGTGGTAGAAAGTGGACAGCTTGGTATATTTGCAGCTCATTGGTGGGACCATCCTGATTACAAACTTCTACCACCAGAAGTACACCTTATGGCGGTTGCCCACTACCTTAACATGTTGGACGTTCAAAGGGAGCTATTCATTCCTCAAGTGGTCTTTGGTGGTAAGAATCCCCACCCCCATTACTTGGTGGGAGGAATGACCTGCTCCATATCCCTTAATGATATGAACGCGCCAGTAAACGTAGAAAGGCTTGCAGTGGTAGAAGACTCAATATACACACAGGTGGAAGCTGTTAACCTTTTCTATCTTGTAGACCTCTTAGCCATAGGCCATATATATGTGCAGAAGGGGCAGGTTTACGGCGGAGGACTTGCCAAGAAAAGGGTGATAGGATATGGAGAATTTCCCGATGAACCCTATAAGGGGATAAAGACGGGAGAATACCATAACAAGGTTCTCTATCATTGCAACGGCGTGGTAGAGAACTTCGCAGAGGGTGTGGATAAGGCTAAATACTATCCTCTTGTTGGTAAGGATTTTGCAGACCCAGAAGTGATACAGGAATATGTGGCTCACTCTTGGTATAAGTATCCAAATGAAAATAAAGGACTCCACCCATGGGATGGTATAACGGAACCCCACTATACAGGACCAAAGGAAGGGACAAAGACCAATTGGAAATACCTTGACGAGAAGGGTAAATACTCATGGATAAAGTCTCCAAGATGGAGAGGGAAGCCATGTGAAGTTGGACCTTTGGCAAGGTACACAGTAACCTATACTGCTGTAAAACAGGGACATATAAAGCCATCTTGGATGGATGAAATGGTGGTAAAGCAGGTAGATTTTGTTTCAAAGGTTCTTGACCTTCCACCCCATGTATGGCTTCCCACAACGGTAGGTAGAACCGCTGCAAGAGGGCTTGAAGCTCAGTTGGGAGCTGCTGCAAACCTATACTTTATGAAAAAACTTTATGATAACCTAAGGGCTGGAGATACAGCCGTAGCCAACATGGAGAAGTGGGATCCTTCTACATGGTCCAAAGAGGCAAAAGGTGTAGGCATTACAGAAGCACCAAGGGGAGCATTGGGACACTGGGTGATTATTAGAGATGGTAAGATAGCCAACTACCAATGTGTAGTTCCTACCACATGGAACGGTGGTGCAAGAGACCCAATGGGTGAGCAAGGTGCCTTTGAAGAGTGTATGAAGGATTCACCCCTTAAGGTGATTGATAAACCCCTTGAGATTTTAAGAGGCATACACTCTTTTGACCCCTGTCTTGCATGCTCTACTCATATCTACGATAGTGAAGGTAGAGAGATAGTAGAGGTAAAAGTTCAAGGAGCTCAAACTTGCTATTAAAAGGAGGTACAAAAATGGAGGCAAAAAGGATTTATATCTTTAGTCCGGGCTTAAGACTTTGGCATTGGATTAACTTCCTTAGCATTTTGGTCCTCTTCATAACAGGGCTCTATATAGGCAACCCCTTCTTTTCAGGGCCTACGGGCTACGAGGCTACTTACGCCTACGATAAGGGTATAACCATGGACTTCATCAGGAAAATACACTTCATATCTGGCTATGTCTTCCTATCCGCTTTTATCTTTAGGGTAATAATAGCCATCTTTAGCAAAAGGGATAGGATCTTTATCCCACCCCTATGGAGAAGGGATTATTGGATAGGCCTCAAGGAAATCACATTAAAGTATGCCCTTATAATGAAGGACAAGGAGGGTATTGACTATATTAGGAATTCATATGCGAGGACTGTATATCCTCTTGTTTACCTTCTTTTCCTTTTTATGATAATTACGGGCTTTGCCATGTACGGTATGTCAGAACCAGATGGCTTTTGGGCTTCCCTCTTTGGATGGGTTATATCCCTTCTTGGCGGTGAGTTTATGACCCATATGTGGCATCACTGGATAGCATGGATCATAATAATCTTTGCCATACTTCATGTCTATCTGGTGGTTAGGGAAGAGATGGTAAAGAGGAACGGTGAGCTTAGCTCCATGTTTAACGGCTATAAGGTTTTTGAGAAAGAACCTATAGACCTAAAGGATATAGAAGGATGAAGGTGATGGTATTGGGTGTAGGGAACTTACTACTGTCCGATGAAGGTGTGGGTGTTAGAGTGATAGAAGAGTTAAGTAAGAGATACAGATTTCCTGAGAATGTAGTGCTGATAGATGGAGGGACCATAGGTGTAAACCTCCTTTATTTTCTTGAGGGCGTGGAAAAGCTTCTCATTGTAGATGCTGTGCTTGGGGGCATGCCCCCAGGCTCCATCTACAAATTTAAGGATGAGGAGGTTTTGACCTATTTTAGAACTAAAAAGCTGTCCGCTCATGATATAGGGATTCAAGAAGTTCTTAGCCTGGCGAAGCTTACGGAAAAACTTCCCAAAGAGATGGTTGTCCTTGGCATAGAACCAGAAAGCCTGGATGTGTCTTTGGAGCTTTCCTCCTCCGTGAAGGAAGCTTTAGAAAGGCTTTTGGATGAAGTAATAAAACAGCTCAAAGAATGGAATATAAAGGTCGGAGATGAAACAGATAAACTCCAGAGAACTTGAGACTCTTAAAGAGGAAAGAAGGGACTTTATCCTCTACATACGCTCTGAGAAGAATAAAGATAAAGTTAGGGAAGTATTTGATACAGATGTGGTCCTTCCTGAGTTAGAAAAGGTTTTCAACGGTATGGTAGAGTTCTTCGTGATAAACATTGATGACCATCAAGAAATACTCAAGAACTTTCCCCTCCCTTGCTTGGTTTTGTTTAAGAGTGGTGCTGCTAAACAAGTTTTAAGGGGTATAAAGGCTTGGAATGAGTATTTGCAGGCCATAAAAGAAACCTATTTTGGAGGAGAAGGGAATGCTTATGAATGCCCCAGCCTTGCTTAACGAAATATTGTCTGCTTTAAAGGAACTTTATGAAAAGGGAGAGGAACACATCATATACGCCAATAAGATACCACTTACGGAGGAGGATAGGATAGCTATACTGGATACCTTGGGAGAAGGGCAGATAAGGATAAACCTGGAGGCTAAGGGTCAAAGGGTAGAGTGGAGAGAGACGGGCATACATGGAATTTGGATAGGTGTCTTCTTTGATCGAGATAACAAGCCAATTTTGGAGACCATAGAGATAACCCACTTTCCAAAGTTGGCGTCTGCTCAAAAAGAGGATGTAATGGAATCCATAAAGATCTTAGAGGATAGATTGAAAGACCTTTTTAGATATTTTGAGGTTGATAAACAACCTGACCAAGAGAAAGGCCTCCATCGTTAGGTGGTACCCTTTGGTGGGTATATACCTTAAAGCCTCCCCCTTCCAAAAGTTCCTTTATTTTGCTTACAAGGGGGTCGTTTTGCATAACTCCACCGGACAGACAAACCCTTTCCATACCTACCTCCTTTGCCACCCTTAAACATATATGCGCCAAGGTATTTATAAACCTCGAAGGGGCTTTTTCTTTCTGTTTATCCTTTATAAGCTTTTCAAAGATAGATACCCAATCTATAAGATTTCCTTCCAGTGCATAGTCATAATGATCTTTTACCAGCGGATCGTATAAGTCTTCCAACATCATAGCTGCCTGTCCTTCGTAAGAAATGACTTGTGCTATACCCATCAAGGAAGCAACTGCATCAAAAAGCCTACCAACGGAGCTGGATAAAGGTGAGTTTATACCCTTTAACCAAGCAAGGTATAGATTTTTCAGTTCTTTTTCCTCCATAGACCTTACAGGCTCCAAGTCCATCTCAAGAGCTTTTTCTCCATAAAGTTCAAAAAGTAAAGATAGGGCTACTCTTCTTGGCTCCTTTACCGCCTGTTCTCCACCTATAAGCTTAAAGGGTCTAAAGTGAAAAAGCCTCTCATAGCCTTTGTAATCACATATCAAAAACTCACCACCCCAAAGGCTTCCATCCTCTCCATAGCCCGTTCCATCCCAAGCTATACCAAGTACCTTACCTTCTATACCCCTTTCTGCCATACAGGAGAGTATATGGGCATAATGATGCTGGACTTGGATAAGAAGAAGGTTTTGCCTTTTGGAGAAATCCCTTGCCCATCTTGTGGTTTCGTACCTTGGATGTAAGTCGCACACCACCGCTTCTGGCTCAAAGTCGTATAATTCCATAAGGTCAAAAACCATTTCTTCAAAGTTTTTTAAGGTTTCCAAGTTCTCCACATCACCCACGTGTTGGCTAAGGATTACCATATCTTCAAAGCCTATAGCAAAGGTGTTCTTCAGCATACCACCAACCGCCAAAACCCTTCTTTTTAACTTAAAGGGCAATTTAACGGGCATGGGTACATATCCCCTTGACCTCCTTATGGGCGTTGGTATCCCTCCTATTACCTTAACCACCGAATCATCACATCTCCTCCTTATATCTCTATTGTGAATGAGTATAAAGTCTGCCAATGTATTAAGTTTTTCTACCGCTTCATGATTATCCTTTACTATGGGCTCCTCGGATATATTGGCTGATGTTGCCACCACGGGAAAATCCAAAGAATTAAGAATTATATGATGTAGGGGTGAATAAGGTAAAAAGGCTCCTATCCTTTTCAAAGAGGGAGCTACAGAAGGAGCAAGTAGTCCTTTGTCTCTTATTAGCACTATTGGTCCCTCTGGTGAAAGAAGAAGAGCTTTTTCAAGTTCTGTGGGCTCTCCATAGAAGCAGATTTGTTCTATATCCCTAAACATAACCGCAAAGGGTTTTTCCTTTCTTCTTTTCCTTTCCCTTAAACTTCTTACAGTACTCTCATCTGTCGCATTACACATAAGATGAAAACCGCCTATCCCCTTAACTGCTATTATTCTGCCCTCTCTTAAGGCTTCCAAAACTTTCCGTAGGCTTTCTTCGCCTACCACCAAGACTTCTCCCTTCTTATCCAAAAGGCTAAGGCTTGGACCACATTTTGGACAGGCTATAGGCTGTGCGTGAAATCTCCTATCTTTTGGATCTTCATACTCCTTTCTGCATTCTAAACACATTTCAAAGGTCTTCATAGTAGTGTTTGGCCTGTCATAGGGAAGTCTTTCTATTATGGTGAACCTTGGACCACAATGGGTGCAGTTGATAAAGGGATACATATAGCGCCTATCCTGTGGGTCAAAGAGTTCTTTTAAACACCAAGGACAAAGAGCTATATCTGGAAGGATAAGAACTTCCTTTTTGCCTTCTTCTTTGGTATTCCTTATCTCAAAATCACTATAGCCCACTTCCTCAAGGTATTCAATTTCCTGGGAGTATATGTAAGCCAAGGGGGGTTTCTCTTGATGTAATCTAAGCAGGAACTCCTCTAAGAGCCCCTTTTTTCCTTCTACTTCTATTTCAACCCCCGAAGAGCTGTTTATAACCCAACCCTTTAGTCCTAGTGTCTGAGCCAACCTGTAAACAAAGGGCCTAAAACCCACACCCTGAACAGCTCCCTTAAGTCTTAGCCTAAGCCTCATCAGAAGACTCCAGCTCTATGCTCTTTAGAAGAAGCTCTTGACCACCCCTTATGTGGGTGTTTAAAGACCCACAACCCGGGCATAAAAGGTTTAACTCCTCTTTTTGATACTCCCTACCACACTCCTCGCACCATATCCTTAGCTTTTCTACCTCTACTAAAAGCTCTGCCTTTTCTGCTATTGTCCCTTCTTTGAAGGTATCAAAGGCAAGCTCCAAAAGATGGGGCTCTATGCCAGAAAGGACCCCTATACTTATCTCCACCTTCGTCACTCTTTTAGCTCCATACTGTCTTGTCTGCTCTTCCAAAAGCTCCAAAAGACTTTGGACTATCGAAAACTCATGCATCAACAAATCCTCGGAAGAAGCTCTCCCATTGGAGGATCAAGGAATCTTTTGGTCCCGTAAGGAGTCTTTAGAATTACAGAAGGCTTACCCTCTTCCTTTACCGCATAACCTATCAGGCTCGCTTCCCTACCCTTTGGGTGTGCCCTCAAAAGCTCAAGGGTTTTTTCTGCATCCTTTTCTTCTACCGCAAGGACTATTCTGCCTTCGCAGGCAAGATGGTAAGCCTCAAGGCCAAGAAATTCACATATACCAAGAACCTCTGGTCTTATGGGTACTCTATCCTCTTCTATCAAGAAGGACACCTTTGAAGCCTGAGACCATTCGTGAAGCACTGCAGAAAGCCCTCCTCGTGTGGGGTCCCTCATGGCATGAACTTCCACACCCTTTTTTAAAATATGGTCTACCAAATCCCAAAGGGGTTGGCAGTCGCTTTTGAACTCTTGGTCAAAATCAAAGCCTTCTCTTTCTGCAAGCACGCAGGCGCCATGATCTCCCAAAGGACCAGAAACTATAACAGCATCGCCCTCCTTTATATTCTTGGAGGAAAGATTAGGATAAACTACCTCCCCTATCCCAGAGGCAACCACATATATATCCCTTCCTTGGTTTGAAGGTATAACCTTTGTATCTCCGGCAACTATAAGAACACTGGCTTCTTCTGCAGTTTTTGCCATGCTTTGAACTATCCTTTCAAGGTCTTCGTAAGGAAATCCCTCTTCTATTATGAAGGAAACAGAGAGGTATAAAGGTTTTGCACCCATCACCGCAAGGTCGTTTACAGTTCCTGCTACCGCCAGCTTTCCAATATCTCCACCCCTGAAGAATATAGGCTTGACCGTAAAAGCATCGGTGGTAAAAGCTATGCTTGAACTCACTTCAATTAATGCAGAGTCCTCAAGGGAAGAAAGAATAGGATTATTAAAATGCCTTAAGAAAAGCCCCTTTATAAGCTTCCAAGTCTCCTCTCCACCACCACCTTCGGAGAGCCTAATCTTTTTCATAATACCTCCTCAATGCGTTGTACAAACAGAACAGAGATCAAAGCTTCTAAGTATGATTTGCACGTGAAGTTCCTTTTTAAGCCCAAAGAGGGATTTTTCCGCCACACCGTAAAATTTTTCACATCTTGGTCCAAGATTCCACTGGGAGGGTGTAATTATAGAATAGCTTTCTATAAAGCCATTTTTAACTTTTACTTTGTGAATAAGACTTCCCCTTGCTGCTTCCACTACACCATAGCCTGTCCCACTTATCTTTGAAGGTGGCCTTTTGAGGCTTGTGGATGGTTGATGTAAAAGATCTTTAAGCTCCTCTAACCAGTTCTCTATCGCCTTCATTATATTCCATATTTCTAAAATCCTTGCAAATACCCTTACTACGAAGGAATCTCCAAGCTCCTTATGCATTTCCTTTATAGGGAAAGTCCCCGCCAATAGCTGTCTGGAAATGGGCCCTGTTTCAAAGGGCAATCCCTTATATCTTACGGGAGGAGCCTTTGTATAGCTGGGTGTTTTAAGCTCCTCTACTTGCGTCAGTTTCATTCTACCATGTACTACCTTTTTCATGTAATAACCAGAAGATGTGTAAGAATTTCCAAAACTTATAAGTCTGTTATAAGACCTACCCATATTTAAAAGACCTTCCTTTTCAGAAAGCTCAAGAAAAATACCCATATCCCCCTTTACCCCTTTCCATGATCCCCTTTTAAACCAATGATAAAATTCATCCTCCTCCATGCCTACAAGTAGCTTAAAGAAAAAGTCTTTTACTCCTAACAAGGTCTGTTTTAAAAGCACAATTTCTTTATAGGTAGGCTGTGAGGTTATACCTCCGGGTATGGCGTAAGAAGAATGGGGCCACTGTCCGGAAAACAAGGCTATACCCTTGGTTATACTTGATGCAATTTCTATGGCCTTCCTCCATCTCTCACCTGAAAAAGGGCCATAAAGATTCCTAAGGTCTTCCTTTATAAAGACGAAATCAGGCATAAGAAAAAGATAGAACCACTTTATGTGATTCTGTAAAAGCTCAAGGTTTTGGGTAATTTTCCTTACCAGCTCAGCCTTCTGGGTAGGCTCTATTTCCATGAGGTTTTCTATAGCCTTTGCAGAAGCTATCAGATGTGCATGACCACATATACCACACACTCTTGGAGTTATCACCAAAGCATCCATATAAGGTCTTCCCGCAAGGACTCTCTCTATGTTCCTTGTTGATGGAAGGCTTATCTTTGCATCAGCTACAATACCATCCTTCCATACAAGCTTAATTTTTGCTTCGCCCTCAAACCTTGCAAGGTTTACACTTTCAGTCTTCATTCCTTAACCTCTCGGGTGCAAACATCTTTGCTACACCAGAAAGCATTATGTATCCCCTCTTTGAAACACCTATGGGTAGCTCTGTTGGTATACCAGCATAATGCTTTGTCTCCCACATGCCCACACGAGGAAAGTCATATTCGGTACATCCAAAACATGGCGTTCCTACTCTGGTTTTTGAATTGACTCCATTCCATAAGGTTTGATTACAGGAACTATAGCTAAGAGGCCCTCTGCAACCAAAATGATAAAATAAGCATCCCTTTTTTGAACCGAGCTCCTCCGCTTCCACTTTCCACTCAAAGTATTCGTTTCTTGTGCATCCCCAGTGGGTAAGTGAAGAGTAAAAAGCTATAGGCCTACCCCATTGGTCAAGCTCCGGTTTTATACCTTCTGCAAGCATCAGCAAAGTGGCTACAATCCACTCGGGATGGGCAGGACAGCCTGAAAGGTTTATAACCGACAAGCCACCTCTTGAAAGGAAACCATCACCCAATAAACCTCCCTTTTCCTTAAACCTGTAAGAAAGCCCGCAAAGTTTCTCGTCAGAAAGCGCAGGTATATTACCATAAACAGCACAGTTTCCAACCGCTACTACGAAAAGAGACCTTTCGCAAAGCTCTATTAGCTCTTTATCTTTGTGCTCTACCGCACCTTCAAGTACCAAAATTTCAACCTCTTCCCCCTTTTCAATGAATCTTCTTACCACCTCCTCTTGACTTTCTAAAGAGAGGGATGGATGGTAGATGAAGTTTAGCTTTTCAAAGAGCGCGATTGGCGCCTCGTAATTTAAAAAGGAGTGAGTATTTCCACAACACGCAAGTTTTTGAAGCCATAAAATCCTCATGCTAAGCTTCTTCTATAAACCTTTGCCTTAAACCTTAAATAATCTAACCACTCCTCCATACCTTCTCCTGTTTTTGTGGAAAGCTTGATTATATCTATATGTGGGTTTACCTTCCTTACGGAACTAATAGCCTTATCTACATCAAAGTCAACAAAAGGTAGGAGGTCTATCTTTGTTATAAGCATAAGCTGCGCATCTTTGAAAATTACTGGATACTTCTCGGGTTTATCATCACCCTCAACCACAGAAAGGAGCACCACATTACAATAGGCGCCCACATCGTAGGAGGCAGGACATACAAGATTGCCCACATTTTCTATAAAAACCAAGTCAAGGTCTTCAAGGGGAAGCTCGTGAATTCCCTTGTGTACCATAAAGGCATCAAGATGGCAGGCAGAGCCTGTGGTAATTTGCACTGCAGGAGCACCCTTTGCCCTTATCCTCTGGGCGTCCTTATCCGTTTCAAGGTCCCCCTCTATCACGCCTATTTTAAGGTCTTTTAAAAGATCTATGGTCTTTTCCAAAAGGGAAGTTTTGCCAGCCCCCGGTGAGGAC
>JBKBRK010000014.1:0-23752 GCA_046292245.1 Aquificaceae bacterium | reverse complement strand
GATTGTAGAAGTGGTGCCACAGGGCAAGTAGCCGTTGCGGTGGGAGAGGGTTGCATTGCAGCCATTGAGGCAGAAAGATACATTGAGGAAATGTTCTAAAATTAAACTATGAACTACCAGAGAGGGTTTGAAACTTTCAAGGAAGCTACAGGCTATATGTTTGAAGCTCCAAGTTTGCATGATGTAGTTTTCCTTTTAGTGGGGTTTTCCCTTGTCCTTTTTCTTTTGATAGGGCTACCTTACCTTTGGTCAAAGTATAGAGCAAAGATGAACCTAAGGAGAGAATTTATTAACTTAGGTAAATCTTATGGACTTGAAGAATCCGAGATTCTTCTCTTGTGGAAGTGTGAAGGTTTTATAAAAGAACCCAACAAGGTACTGCAAAGCAAAGGTATCTTTGAAAGGTGTGCCAGCAAACTTATAAAGGAAGACGTATCAAGAACTAATACAATAACACAGATAAGAAAAAAGTTAAGTTTCGAAGACCTCCCTTGGTTCTTACCTCTTACAAGTACAAGGGATATAGAGTTTTACCAAACAGGTTTTATAACCCTTGATAACAAGGCTTACAGCGCTGCCGTGTGGGATAAAGATGAAGTTGAAATACACATAGCTTTTCTTGATAAGCCAGATAGAATACCAAAACAAAAAGACAAGGTTAAGTTCTCTTTCCTTAGAGAAGATGATGGTAGATACTATTTTCAGGGTGAGGTCCTCAGGATTTATGAAGATGGTACAAAGTTTGTCCTTGTTTTACCTCACACAGAAGAACTGTCAAAGATACAATTAAGGGAAAGTCTAAGATGGAAGGTGAAGATACCGGCAAAGGTATCTTTTTCCAAAGATAAAGATGAATACACTGTAGACGCTCTTATAGAGGATATAAGTCCAAAGGGTGCAAAGGTATGCTTGCCCGGATATATGCAAGCAAAAATTGGAGAAAGTATAGTAGTCCAATTTGAATTAAAACCTGTGAGTGTAAAAGCTCTAAGCACGGTAAGAAATATAAAAGGTGAAACGGATAAAACTTGCTTGGGCGTAAGCTTCGATGATTTAGATCCTTCGATAGAAGATCATATAAGAAGGTTTATAATAGAAGAACAAAGAGAAACTCTTAAAGCCTATAAGCTTGGGGAACCTAAAGAAGGTTCCTCTTCTTAAGGGACTTTATCATTCTCTTCCTTGCTTGCCTTTCCTTTCTTTTTTTCTTTTCGCTTGGCTTTTCATAAAACTGACGCCTTTTAACCTCTGTGAGTATGCCTTCCCTTTCCACTATCCTTTTAAACCTCTTAAAAGCCTTCTCAAAGGACTCATTGTCAAAAACTTCCACTATTGCCACTTACCTTTCACCTCCTTAGGTTTTACCGAAGATTATACCAAAAACCTCTTCTAAATGTTCAACGAAATAGAGCTTCATCTGGTCTCTTACATAAGAGGGGAGGTCTTCCATAACCTCTTCTTTGTTCTTAGAGGGCAGTATTACTTGGTATATACCCGCCCTTTTGGCGGCAAGGATCTTTTCCTTTAAGCCTCCCACAGGTAGCACCCTTCCCCTTAGGGTTATCTCGCCTGTCATGGCTATGTCTGTTCTTACCTCTTTTTCTGTAAAGAGGGAAAAGAGGGCTACCGCAAGGGTTGTGCCCGCAGAAGGTCCATCCTTTGGTACGGCTCCTTCTGGCACGTGTATATGCACATCCACCTGTGAAAAGATCTCTGGGTCTATGTTATACTCCTCTGCACGAGATTTTATATAGGAAAGGGCCGCTTGGGCGGATTCCTTCATAACCTCTCCCAAAGAGCCCGTAAGGATAAGATTTCCCTTTCCTTTGAACTTGGTGGCTTCTATTATCATTATCTCACCGCCTACCTCTGTCCAAGCGAGCCCAACCCCTATACCCACTATGGGCTTTTCTTCCGATACAACATGCCTTTTGGAAACTCCAAGGAGCCCCTTTATATCCTGAGGCTTTATCTCAAAGGGTGGCTTTTCTCCCCTTAGGCGTTTCAGAGCAAGCTTTCTAAGTATGGAGCTTATTTGCCTTTGAAGGTTTCTCACCCCCGACTCTTTTGTGTATCCCCTTATCACATCAAGGAGGGCATCCTCCTCAAAGATCACCTCTCCTTCCTTAAAGCCATGTTCTGGAAGTAGCTTTGGTAAAAGGTGATTCTTTGCTATGAAAACCTTCTCCTCTTCCGAATACCCTGCAAGGTATATAACCTCCATCCTGTCCAATAGGGGCTTTGGTATAGTATCCACGCGGTTGGCGGTGCATATAAAGAAAACCTCCGAAAGGTCAAAGGGAAGCCCTATGTAAAGGTCTACAAAGCTTTTATTTTGTTCTGGGTCAAGGACTTCAAGAAGGGCAGCGGAGGGGTCTCCTTGGAAGGAAAGGGAAAGCTTATCTACCTCGTCAAGCACTATAAGGGGGTTTTTTGTGCCCGCTTGCTTTATAGCCTGTATTATCCTGCCGGGCATGGCTCCCACGTAGGTTCTTCTGTGTCCCCTTATCTCCGCCTCGTCCCTTATGCCCCCCAAGGATATGCGTACAAAACGCCTGCCAAGGGACTCTGCAATAGACCTTCCCAAGGAAGTCTTTCCCACGCCGGGGGGACCCACAAAGCAAAGTATCTGCACCATGCCCCTTTTACCTTTTGTGAGCTTTTTGACCGCCAAATATTCCACGATCCTTTCCTTGACCTTTTCTAAGTTGTAATGGTCTCTGTCCAGTATCTCCTTTACCTTGTCTATGTGGTACCTATCCTTGCTGCTTTTGTTCCATGGTAATTCAAGGACCCAATCAAGCCAAGTTCTTAGCACTCCAGCCTCTGCAGATTCGGGATGTAGCTTTTCCAACCTTCTTATTTGCTTTTCTATTTCTTCCTTGGACTCCTTTGTTATTTTTAATTTACTTAACTTCTTTTTGTACTCTTCTATCTCTACCTTTTTCTCATCCCCCTCTCCAAGCTCCTCCAGTATAGCCTTCAGCTGTTGGCGTAAAAAGTATTCCCTCTGTTCCTTTTCAATCCTTTCTTTGGCAACGCCCCTTATTTTACTTTGAACTTCTAAAAGGCTAACCTCCTTTTGAAGGAGCTCATGGACTATCTTTAATCTCTCTATGGGGTCAAAGGCTTCCAAGACCTTTTGTGCTTCTGTGGTTCTTATCTCCAAAATAGAAGCGGTTAAATCCGCCACCTTTCCCGGGTCTTCCAAATCCTTTATTAGCATTACAAGGTCTGGGATAGCTTGTTTTCCAAGGGAAAGGGCAGCATCAAGCTGTTCCTTTATAGACCTTATATAGGCTCTTATCTCCTCCGATAAACTTTCCACGTCCACCTGCGGCTCTTCTATGGGTTCCACAAGGGCGCTAAAGTATTCACCCTCTTGTTTATAATCCAAAAGCCTTGCCCTTTTTATGCCCTGCACCAAAAGCTTTAGCCTTCCTTCCTCTATGGATGCAGACCTTATCACATGGGCTATGGTGCCAATAGAGTAAAGATCTTCTCTTGTAGGGTTTTCTATGTTCTTGTCCTTTTGTAGTACCAGAAAGATAAGCCTATCCCTTTTTAGGGCTTCTTCTATAGCCCTTATGGAAAAAGCCCTTCCCACAAAGAGGGGAATAACCATGGAGGGAAATACTACAAGGTCTCTAAGGGGCATAAGGGGAACTTCAAAGGGGTTTGAGGGCACTTCTGGAATTTTTATAAACTCTTCTGGAAACATGCTTTCCTCCTAAGATACGAGTTCTTCTATAAAGGATTTTGCATCAAAAGGTTGAATATCTTCTATGCCTTCACCCACACCTATAAGCTTTATAGGAATACCAAGCTCTTTACATATGGGCACCACTGCACCGCCCTTGGCAGAACCGTCCAGCTTGGTAAGGATTATACCTGTTATATCAAGGGCTTCTTTGAATACCTTTGCCTGCTGTAAGGAGTTTTGACCTATGGTGGCGTCAAGCACCAAAAGGATCTCCCTTGGTTCTTCTGGGAAAAACTTCTTTATCACATCCCTTATCTTCCTCAACTCCCTTATCAAGGGCTCCTTTGTATGAAGCCTACCTGCGGTATCTATAAGGATCACCTCATAGTTTTCTTCCTTTGCCCTTTGCATGGCTTCATAGACAACAGAAGCTGGGTCTGCTCCTTCGTGCCTTTTTACTATGTCTGCACCGCTTTTTTCTGCCCACACTTGAAGTTGTTCTATTGCCGCAGACCTAAAGGTGTCCGCCGCCACCAATAAAGTTCTTTTACCTTTTTTTGTAAATCCATAGGAAAGCTTACCTATGGTGGTTGTTTTACCAGAGCCATTCACTCCAAGAAAAAGGTATATACTTTTACCCTCTTTTGGCTCCCATAGGGATGCTTCACACTTTGCCATCTGGTCTGCAAGGAGCTTTTTAAAGTATTCAAGAAGCTGGTCTGAAGTTTTTAGGTTCCTTCTTATGGCTTCTTTTTTTAGCTCTTCCACAAGGTAAAGGGCTGTTTTACTTCCAATGTCCGCCCTTATGAGCCTTTCTTCCAACTCCTCAAAGAGCCCTTCCTCTATCTTCCTATTGGCAAAGATGATTCCAAACTCTACCGCCTCCTTTGTTTTCTGTAATCCCTTTTTTAACCTTTGGATGAAGCTTTCCTTTTGAACAAGCCCAAGTTCTTCCTTTATTTTGTTTATTATTTCTTCTATCTCCTGTCTTTTTATAGAAGGGGCAAGCTTTAAAGACCTTTCAAGTAGTTCAAGGGCTTCTTGGGGCTTTTTTGCCTGCCAAAGCAATGACCCTGCCTTTTTAAGGCTTTCCCAATCTCCAAGCTTGGCGTATTCCTTAGAAGCCTTCTCAAGCTCGCCTACCCTTTCGTATATAAGAGCTTTTTCCTTTGCGGTGGCAAGGTTTGGATCGTAATGTTCTATCAACTGATAAGCATAGTAGTATTTGCCCGCCTCCATATAAAGCTTGAAAAGGATAGGCCTTAGGTCCTCTCTGTCTTTGAACCTTTCAAGGATCTCTATTGCCTTTTCCTTCTTTCCCTTTTCTATAAGGCTTAGTATGGCTTCTTTGCTACCTTCTTCCGCCTTTTCTTCCTCTTGGGACTTTCTCCAGAAAAACATAGAATTAATATTTTAATGCCTTTTTGGGAAATCCAATCGGTGTAAGCTTATGGGTCTGTACCTTACTCCCTTGCCTTAACCAAGGAGATGACCCTTTCTACAACTTCCTCTACGGTTAGCTCTGTGGTATCTATTATTACTGCGTTCTCCGCAGGCTTGAAGGGGTATTGAGGCCTGTTTTTATCCCTTTCATCCCTCTCCACTATGGCTTTTAGAATATCCTCGTAATTAGCAGATATACCTTCCATCCTTAGCTGGTTATACCTTCTCCTTGCCCTCTCTTCCGCAGACGCTGTTAAAAATACCTTCAGTTCTGCTTCTGGGAATATATGGGTTCCCGCATCTCTGCCTTCCGCAACCACTTGTTTATCACCTACCAAATTTCTAAAGAATTGGTTTATCCTTTCTCTGAGGGTAGGAAGCTGTGCTATCTGAGAAGCCTTTTGACCTACCATCTCGGAGATAAGCCCTTGGCTTATGTTTTCACCTTTATAGAATATCTCCGTAGAGGAGATGTCTGTTTTCACTTCAAGGGGCTTTTCAAAAACTTGAAAGATCTCCTCTAAGTTTTCAAGAATGCTTACATAGGCAAAAGCTCTGTAAACCAAACCTGTGTTTAGGTAAGGAACGCCAAGTTTTTTAGAGATCTCCTTGGCAACGGTACTTTTGCCGCTGCCCGCAGGGCCATCTATGGTTATCTTCATCAAAAACTCCTACCACCCGTTGTAATACCTTTTAGCTTTAGCTCCAAGTCTGTAGGCTTATTTGCATACATGAGGGCTACATTGTAGTCTATTAGCTTTTTCCTGCATAACTCCTCCAGGTGCTGATCAAAGGTTTGCGTTCCATAAATGGACTTTCCTTTCTCAAGAAGCATGGGTATTTCATCGAACTTTGTAGTATCTATGATGGCTTCTTTTATGGAGGCTGTGTTTATCAAAATTTCAACGGCGGGGACTATGCCCGAGCCATCCGCCTTTGGAAGAAGCCTTTGGGAGAATATAGCCACCAAAGTTTCCGCCAACTGCATCCTTATCTGTTCTCTAACCTCCAAGTTAAACATACCTATAAACCTGTTTATGGTCTCCTTTGCGTCAAGGGTGTGAAGGGTGGACATAACAAGGTGTCCCGTCTCTGCCGCCTGAAGGGCTATATGGGCAGTTTCTGGGTCTCTTATCTCGCCAACCATTATGATATCTGGGTCTTCTCTTAGGGCTGCGCGTAATCCTCTTGCAAAGGAGGATGTATCCATACCAACCTCACGCTGGGCTATGTAGCATTTATCGTCCTTAAAAAGGTATTCTATGGGATCTTCTATAGTGATTATCACATCCTCTCTCGTTGAGTTTATTATGTTTATAAGGGATGCAAGGGTTGTAGATTTTCCAGAGCCCGTGGGACCTGTTACCAATATTAGTCCTTTAGTATTTTCAAGTACCACTTTTTTCATAACCTGCGGAAGCCCAAGGCTATCAAAGGGTGGTATGTTGAAGGGAATAGTTCTAAAGGCAATACCTATGCTTGTTCTCTGTTTATAAATGTTAACACGAAAACGGGCAACGCCCGGCAAAGAGTAAGAAATATCCGTTTCTCCAAGCTCCTCAAACTCTGCCATCTTTTTCTTGTTTTTCTCAAGTATTTCGTTCACTACAAGTTCCATAGCTTTTTCGTCCAACGCCTGAAAATCTGCAAGCCTTTGAAGTTTCTTCTTTACCCTGACCACAGGAGGGCTTCCCGTCTTTAAATGAATATCGGAAGCACCAAGCTCTATAGCCTTTTTAAGTATCAACTGTAGCAAGGCCAGCCACCTCCCTTACTTTGTTTTCAATTTCCTTTGCCAGCTCTGGATTTTCCATAAGAAACTTCTTTGCCTGCTCTTTACCCTGTCCAAGTCTTATATCTCCATAGCTGTACCAAGCTCCGCTCTTGTTTATTACCTTTAACTCGCTTGCCACATCTATAAGGTCGCAGAGCTTGCATATACCCTCTCCATACAGTACATCAAACTCCGCCTCTTGGAAGGGTGGAGCAAGTTTATTCTTTACCACCTTTACCCTTACCCTATTGCCCGTCTTTTCCCCACTGTCTTTTACCTCTCCCACGCGCCTTACATCCAACCTCATGTCCGCAAAGAACCTAAGAGCCCTACCGCCGGGTGTGGTTTCTGGATTTCCAAACGTAACACCTATCTTTTCCCTAAGCTGGTTTATAAAGATTATGGTGGTGTTTGCTTTGTGAGCCATCCCCTTTAGCTTCCTCAGAGCCTGAGACATAAGCCTTGCCTGCTTGCCCACATGGGCTTCTCCTATCTCCCCCTCTAATTCATCCTTTGGCACAAGGGCAGCAACAGAGTCTATCACTATCACATCCACCGCATTACTGGCTATAAGGCTTTCTGCTATTTCTAAAGCCTGTTCTCCATAATCGGGCTGAGATATGTAAAGGTTTTCCGTATCTACACCTATTTTTTCCGCATACTTGGGGTCAAGGGCATGTTCTGCGTCTATAAAAATGGCAACGCCGCCTCTCTTTTGAGCCTGCGCTATTATGTGAAGGGCAAGTGTGGTTTTGCCGGAAGACTCCGGACCAAAGATCTCAATTACCCTACCCTTTGGTATTCCCCCTATGCCAGTGGCTATGTCCAAAGCCAAAGACCCTGTGGGGATAACATCCACCTTTACCTTTTCCGCGTTTTTTAGGGGCATTATAGAGCCTTTACCAAAGCGCCTTTCTATGCTTGTTAAAGCGCTTTCAAGGGCTTTCCTCTTTTCAATGGTTTCCTTTTGCACTTCTTCCATGGTTTAATATTCTACCACTCTTGGTACTACAAAAAAGTTTCCCTCGCCATCGGGTGCCTGCTTAAGTATCAAGGTAGGATCAAAGTTCCTTACAGGGTCGTCTTCCCTCATGGGAGTTTCCTCAAAGGTTGGAGTGTAGGGTTCTACCCCTTCTGTACTTACCTCTTGGAGTTGTTCCACAAAGGATAGTATGCTTTGAAACTGCCTTTCAAAGTATTCCTTTTCTTCCTCCGTTAGTCTTATGCGTGCTAAGTGGGCTACTTTTTCTATCTTCATAGAGTTATAAATATAATATCTCTGGCAAAAAAATTCATATTTTGTAGGGGTGTATGGGATACGCCGGGGCAATCGGTGAATTGCCCCTACTTACACAAAGAATTCAAAATTCCGGTATTTCAGGCTTCTTAGATAGGAATGCAAAGTGTTTTTCCAAAGCTCCTTTTACGTACTTAATTTGGTTTATAATTTATACCCTAACCTGAAGTATTTTAGGAGGTAAAGCTATGAAAACCTTAGCTTATGGCTTTCCCAAGCTGGGAGAGAAAAGGGAGTTTAAAAGTCTTTTGGAGGACTTCTGGAAAGGCAAAATAAGCGAGAAAGATTTTATAGAAGGGATGAACTCCCTAAGGGTTTGGATGGCGAGCCTTTACAGTGGCCATGTAGACCTTTACCCTTCTGGAGACCTTTCTTACTACGACTTTATGCTGGATATGGCCATCACCCTTGGAGCTGTGCCCAAAAGGTTTGGCGAATATAAGGGCTTGGAAACCTACTTTCAGATGGCAAGGGGTGCCCAAGCTTTGGAGATGACCAAATACTTTAACACCAACTACCATTACCTGGTGCCAGAGTTAGAGGGAAAAGATTTTAGACTCTTTAAAAATATACCCCTTGAGGAATACAAAATACTAAGGGAAAGGGGCTACAACCCTATTCCCAAGATAATAGCTCCTTACACTTTCCTTAAGCTTTCAAAGGTTCTTAAAAAATCTCCCACATCACCAATTCCTCTGTATGAGCTTTCAAAGATAGAAAGTCAGAAGGATATGGAGGATTATCTTGATGCTATATTCCCCGCCTATGAGGAAATTTTAAAAGGTCTTGCCTCTGCGGGCGTATCTCAGGTCCTTATGGAAGACCCAGCCCTATGCCTTGATATGGAAGATTGGGAGTGGGACCTTGTGGAGGAAGTTTATGGATGTCTTAGTAAACATGTGGATATATACCTTATTACCTATTACGACAGCGTTTCCAACTATAAAAGGTTTGTGGAGCTTCCTGTAAAAGCCTTGGGCTTAGACCTTGTATCCAACAGGGAAAACCTCCAAAACATAAGAGAGCATGGCTTTCCAAAGGACAAAATTCTTATAGCGGGCATCATCAACGGAAGGAACGTATGGAGGGCTAACCTTAAAGAAAAGCTAAACTTGCTCGAAGAGCTTTATAAGATAGATGAAAACCTAATAATCTCCAACTCATGTCCCCTTTTCCACCTGCCCGTAAGCGTGGAGCCCGAGGATAGTCTGCCAGAAGGACTTAAAGAAAGGCTATCCTTTGCAAAGGAGAAATTAAGAGAGCTTCAAACTCTAAAGCTAGCCTTTGAGGGTGATAGCCAAGCCCTTAAAGAGGTGGAATTTTCCGAAAGGGTTGCCCTTACAGGTGTTGGTGTAAAGGAAGAGGTAAGGAAAAGAATAGCCTCTTTGAAAGAAAAGGACTTTCAGAGGGAAAAGCCCTATGCGGAAAGAATTCTTATACAGCAAGAGATTTTAAAACTTCCTCTTTTGCCAACTACCACCATAGGTTCTTTTCCTCAAACGGAAGAGGTTAGAAAAACAAGGACAGCTTACAACACGGGCAAGATATCGGAAGAAAAGTACAAGGATTTTATCAGAAAACAGATAGAAGATGTTATAAGGGTTCAAGAGGAGATAGGGCTTGATGTTTTGGTTCATGGTGAGTTTGAAAGGACAGATATGGTGGAGTTTTTTGCCCAGAAGATGGAAGGTATTGCCACCACAAAGCATGGATGGGTACTTTCTTATGGTTCAAGGGTCTATAGGCCACCTATCATATACGGCGATGTTCATAGGCCAAGGTTTATGACGGTGGAGGAAATAGCCTACGCCCAATCTTTGACAGATAAGCCTGTAAAGGGCATGCTTACAGGTCCTGTGACCATTCTTAATTGGAGCTTCTACAGAGAAGATATACCAAAGCATGAGATAGCTTATCAGATAGCCTTGGCTCTTTTGGAGGAGATAAAGGACTTAGAGAAGGCTGGCATAAAGATAATACAGATAGATGAACCAGCTTTTAGAGAAGGTGCTCCTCTCAAAAGAAGAGATTGGAAAGGGTATTTTGATTGGGCTGTAAAGGCTTTTAGGTTGTGTTCAAAGGCAGAGCCTCAAACTCAAATACACACCCATATGTGCTACAGTGAGTTTAACGAGGTAATTGAGTACATATATAAGATGGACTTTGACGTAATATCCATAGAGGCTTCTCGTAGCAAAGGGGAGATAATCTCCGCCTTTGAAGCCTTTAAGGACTGGGACAGACAGATAGGTATAGGAGTCTATGATATTCACTCTCCCGCCATACCTACCAAAGAACAGATCAGGTCTGTATTGGAAAGGTCTATGAAGGTACTTCCTGTGGAGCTTCTTTGGGTTAATCCCGATTGCGGTCTAAAAACAAGAAGGTGGGAAGAGGTTGTGCCCTCCCTTAAAAACATGGTGGAGACCGCAAAGGAACTTAGAGAGGAGCTCGTAAGGGCATGAGTAGGGATGATTTGATAATAAACACCATAAGGTTTTTGTGCCTTGATCAGGTGGAAAGGGCAAAGTCGGGCCATCCGGGCATGCCCCTTGGCGCCAGCCACATAGCTTATTTAATCTTTGACAGATTTTTAAAGTTCAATCCTAAAAATCCCAAATGGATAAACAGAGACCGTTTTGTACTCTCCGCAGGGCATGCCAGCGCTATGCTATATTCTACCCTCTTTCTTATGGGCTATGAGCTTACCCTTGAAGACCTTAAGGCTTTCAGACAGCTAAACAGTAAAACACCGGGCCATCCGGAAAGCTTTTTAACCCCCGGCGTGGAGGCTACCACAGGACCCCTTGGTCAGGGCATAGGCAACGCAGTAGGGATGGCTTTGGCAGAAAAGTACTTGGCATCCTACTTCAACAGAGAAGGCTTTCCCATTATAGACCACTATACCTTTGTCCTTGTAAGCGACGGGGACCTTATGGAAGGAGTTTCTTGCGAGGTAGCCCAGCTTGCTGGGCATTTTAAGCTTAACAAGTTGATAGTTATATGGGACAATAACAAGGTATCCATAGATGGTCCCACCTCTTTGGCGTGGTCTGAGGATGTTTTAAAAAGGTTTTCTGCCTTTGGCTGGTATGTGGAAGAGGTAGAAGAGGGCTACGACCTTGGAAAGATAGAAAATGCCATAAGAAGAGCCTTGCAACAGGGAGAAAAGCCCTCTTTTATATCTGTAAGGACCCATTTAGGCTATGGCTCTCCAAAACAGGATGATGCAAGCGTACACGGAGCACCTCTTGGAAAGGAGCTTGCTTTGCAGACAAAGAAAAACTTTGGATGGAGTGAAGAAGAATTTTTTGTACCACAAGAAGCATGGTCTTATAGGGAAGAAAAGATAAAAAGAGGGGAAGCCTTGGAAGAAGAGTGGCAAAGGCTTTTTGAAGGGTACAAAGAAAAATATCCTCAACTGGCAGAGCTTTTGGTAAGGTCCTTTAATATGGATTGGGGAGAGGAGTATAGAAAGCATATACCTGTGTTTACCGAGCCTATGGCAACCCGTCAGGCAAGCGGTAAAGTTTTAAATAGCATAGCCAAGTATATGCCGACACTTTTTGGAGGCTCTGCAGACCTTTCTGAATCTAACAACACCTACCTACATGGTATGGGAGACTTTTCTGCAGAAAATCCCTTGGGAAGAAATATACACTTTGGTGTACGTGAGCACGCTATGGGCGCCATTCTTAACGGAATGGCCTACCATGGAGGTCTTCTCCCCTATGGCGGTACCTTTCTGGTATTTTCCGACTACATGAGACCATCCATAAGAATGGCAAGCCTTTCTGGCCTTCAAGTTATTTATGTTTTTACCCACGATTCCATAGGGCTTGGTGAGGATGGTCCCACACACCAAGCCGTTGAACAGCTTTCTTCCCTAAGACTTATACCAAACCTTTGGGTTATAAGGCCTGCGGATGCCAACGAAACTGCCATAGCATGGCAGATGGCAATAGAAAGAAAAGAAGGACCCACTGCTTTGATACTCACAAGGCAAAAGGTGCCTCTACTGGATAGATCCAAGTATCCCTCTCCAGAAGGAATAAGGAGAGGAGCGTACATACTTCTTGATTGTGAAGGTCTTCCCCATATAATCCTTTTGGCAAGTGGTTCAGAAGTGTACCCCACCCTAAAAGCGGGAGAGCTTCTAATGGAGGAAGGCTACAAGGTAAGGGTTATAAATATGGCAAGCTTTGAGGTCTTTAAGGCGCAGGAAGAAGAGTATAAAAGGTTTTTATTGCCCGCAGAGGTAAAAAGAAGGGTAGCGGTGGAAGCTGGCAGAGGTCTGTGTTGGTATAAGTATGTAGGTATGGAAGGTTTGGTGATAGGAATGGAAGGATTTGGCAAGTCTGCACCGGGAGACATCCTTATGGACCACTTTGGCTTTACACCGGAGAAGATACTAAGGAGGATAAAGGAACACTTTAAGCTGTAGTATAATCAGGTTAAAAATCTTTTTATAGGGGTAGTCATACATTTCTATCGGATTTTGGAAATATGCTATAGCTTCCAAGCCTTTTCTATAGTATTTTAAACCCTTTTAAATAGGTGCTCAAAAGATCAAGCAGGAGATGAAAAACCTCTGAAATCACCACGCCAAGGGCAAAGTAAAAGGTCTCTTCCTTGCTTGCTATTTGAGATAAAAAGCTAAAGGGGTCAAGGCTAAAAAGGAGGGCTTCCAAGCTTGGCATGTATCTTGAGGAGATTCCCAAAAGCACAAAGTAGGCAAAAAGAAAAACAAACAAGAGATAAGAAAGTCTGAGGGCTGTTCCAAATATGGGAAAGTGGGAAAGACCCCTATGCTTTGAGAGTTTTTGATAGGGTTTCCATACAAATCTTAGCTTTTTCCATCTTTTGGAGGGCTTTGATTGGGGTAGGTCAAGGTCTGGTGAAAGGAAAAAAGTACCAAAAAGATAGCCAAGGGTAAAGGGAATGTAAAACTCCTTTGGTGTATAGTAGAGGCAAAGGGGTAAAAGGGTTAGATTGACAAAGTCATGGGTTCTTCCAAGAGCCATCTATTCCTCCACGTCCACCAAAAATATAAGCTTGGGCTTTTTCCTGTCTATTTTATAAACTATCCTTTTGTTGTTTACACTACCCTTTAAAAGTTT
This sequence comes from Aquificaceae bacterium, assembly GCA_046292245.1. Lineage (GTDB taxonomy): Bacteria > Aquificota > Aquificia > Aquificales > Aquificaceae > Pampinifervens. The sequence continues at coordinate 10,415 of JBKBRK010000014.1, read as the reverse complement.
ATGGTTTATGGTGGGATCCCATGATAAAAGGTAATAGTCCTTTGCCTTCAGACGAAGCCTTTCTTTGTTTCCCTCCAATAGTGTAAGGGATATAGGCTCTGACATGAAAAGAGGTTCTGGAAAGCCCTCGCCAAAGGGCTCTAAATCCCTTAGTACTTGGTAGATATCCTGGTTTATCTCTTCAAGGGGAAGCTCCATATCTATGTATAGAGGGCTATAAAGGGTCGGGATGCTTTTAAAAAAGTCTTTTGCCAAAGATTCAAACTCTCCAATCTTATCGGTTCTTATGGTAAAGCCCACCGCCGAAGAGTGCCCTCCCCACTTTACAAAAAGGTGAGAGATCTCTTTAAGGGAAGAGTATATATCCATGTTCATGGCAGACCTTACACTTGCGGTGGTGTATTCTTTGCCAACCGCCATAACCACAGCAGGCTTGAAAAAGTGATTGGCAAGCCTACCTGCTACTATACCCGCCAATCCTGCGGCACCTTCTTCTAACTTGACCACCAAAAGGCTTTGGTCCTTTTGGCCCTCCACCTGCAACAGGGCTTCTTCAAAGGCTTTCTGGCTTAGATGCCTTCTTTTTTCGTTAAGTCTATCAACCCTATCCATCAAAAGCCTTGCCCTGTTTTCATCCCTTTCCAAAAGAAGCCTTAAAGCCACGTAGGGTTTTGCTATTCTTCCCGGCGCGTTCAACCTTGGAGCCAAGGAAAAGGCTATTTCCCTTGAGGTTATCTCATCCCTTATACCGGATTTTTCCATAAGGATTTTGAGCCCGGGGGCTGATACCACCCCCTTTAATATATGGTTAAGCAGTTTTATCCCCTTTGAAACTATTATTCGGTTTGTAGGGTTCATGGGCATAACATCCGCCACAGTTCCCAAGCAGGCAAAGTGCAGATAATGACGCACATCCACTTCAAGGTTCAAAGACCTTCTTAAAAGGGTAGAAAGGTAGAAGGCAAGCCCTGATGAAGACAATTCCCTTAGGTCCCACCTTTCCTTAGGGTTTAGTTTTGGATTTACCACCAAGGAATTGGGCAGGTTTTCTCCCGGGTTGTGGTGATCAAGGATTATGGTGGGTATGGTGGCAAGGCTAAGCTCTTCTATTGCTGTAGTTCCATTATCAACCGTTATTAATAGGTCCGCATAGCGGTTAAGCTTTATCATCAGATCCTTTGTAAGCCCATAGCCCCTTTTCCTTGATGGAAGCAAGGCTAAAACCTTAGCTTCAGCCTTCTTAAGAAGATCAAAAAGTATGGCGGTGCCCGTAATACCATCCACGTCATAGTCTCCATAGATGACTATCCTTTTCCCTTTCCTTGTGTAATCTGTTATGAGGTCCACTGCGGGCTGTATATTGGGAATATCAAAGGGTGGTGTAAGGCTTTTTAACTTCCCCTCTAAAAACTCATCTCCAACACCTCTGCTTTTTAGTATATGCTCTCTTATGTGATCCTTTCCACAGACCTTGTTGCCAAGTAGCACCCATTCCCTTCCGGAAATTCCCTTCATACTCTTTTAAAAGTTATAAACTCTTCACACCATTTGGATATATTGCCTGCACCCATAAAGAGCAACACCATATCTTCCTCCACCGTATTTTCAAGGATTTCAAAAAGGTCTTCCTTTGTGGGGCAAAAGGTACAGTTTGCCCTTTGGGAAAGCTCTTGTGCCCTTACTCCGTAGGTGTTTTCTTCACCCGCAGGGTATACATCCGTCAAAAGGCATATATCCGCTTCCTTCAGAGCAGACACAAACTCATCAAAAAGGTGATAAACCCTTGAATACCTATGAGGTTGGAAGATAAGGAGAACTTTTCTCTCTGGATACATTTCCTTAACAGCTTTTAAAACTGCCTTTATCTCAGTGGGATGATGTCCATAGTCGTCATAGACGGGTACCCTTTCCCTTATATAGCCCTTTAACTCCAACCTTCTTTCCGCATTCCTAAAGCTTTCAAGGGCTTTTTTTATATTTGAAAAATCTATTCCAGCCTCCAGACACACCCCTATGCATGCTAAGGCGTTATATACGTTGTGCCTTCCGGGCACTCCCAAATGTATATCTCCCAAGGGTTTTTCTTTGTAATAAACCTCAAAGGCATACCTTCCCTCCAAAAGTTTAAGGTTCCTTGCCCTAAGGTCTGCTTGTCTTTCTATGGCGTAGGTTAGTGTTTTTCTGTGAGTCCTTTCTGCCACATACCTTCCTCCCTCGTCATCTATGTTTATAACCACAAAACCATAAAAGGGTACTGCGTCCGCAAACCTTAAAAAGGCAGTCTTTATCTCCTCAAGGTCCTTATAAAAACCTATATGCTCCCTATCTATGTTTGTTATAACCGACACCGTGGGAAGAAGCTTAAGAAAACTTCCATCGCTTTCGTCCGCCTCTGAGATGATAAGCTTGTCTTTTCCAAACTTTGCGTTTGAGCCAAGGCTTTGTAGAATGCCACCTATTAAAACGGTGGGATCATAACCTGCCCAATGAAAGGTGTGGGATATCATAGAGGTGGTTGTGGTCTTTCCATGGGATCCGCATACCGCTATACCTTCCCCAAGCCTAAAGAGTTCTGCCAACATCTCCCCCCTTGGTATTATAGGTATGCCAAGCTCCTTGGCTTTTTTGATCTCAGGATTGTCTTCCGAAACCGCAGAAGAATAAACAAGCACTTGGACATTTCCAACATTTTCTTCCTTATGACCTATGAAGACCTTTGCTCCTTTTTTCCTTAAAATTTCCGTGTTTTTGTTTTCCCTTAGATCGGACCCGGAGACTTCATAGCCCATTTCAAGGAGTATCTGGGCTATGCCACTCATACCTATACCGCCTATGCCCACAAAATGAAAGTTCTTGACCCTTTCCCTAAACATTGGATATATTATACCCTTTGGAGTGTCCGTAGCTCAGCTGGATAGAGCGTGGGTCTCCGGAACCCAAGGTCGGGGGTTCAAGTCCCCCCGGACACGTTTAATACCAAACACCTGGTATCTTATAGCCACATTTGGGACATTTCCCCTTCAAAAGATGGTTTTTTGTTTTATAACCTGCTCTCTCTATAACCCTTTCCTTACAGTTGGGACAATAGGTAGATTCAAGGTCTTCATCCCAGTAGTTGCCTACATATACAAAGTTAAGGCCCTCCTCTTTTCCTATCTCATAAGCTTTTTTGAGAGTTTCTACAGGTGTATATATAACGTCTAACATCTTGTAAGCGGGGAAAAAGCGAGATATATGCCAAGGTATGTTCCTTGAAAGGTTTGCTATGTATCTAGCTATCTGCCTTATCTCTTTTTCAGAATCGTTATAGCCAGGTATAATAAGGGTGGTTAGCTCTATCCATATGCCCTTACTTAGGGCGTATTCTATGGTCTTTAAAACTGGCTTTAACCTTGCCCCGCATATCTTCCTATAGAAATCGTCAGAAAAGGATTTAAGGTCTATATTCATAGCATCAAGGTAAGGAAGAGCCATATCTATGGCTTCTTCTGTTTCATAACCGCTGGTGACAAAGATATTTTTTATATTCTCCTCCTTTGCCAGTTTCATAGTATCATAGGCAAACTCAAAGAAAATCACAGGTTCATTGTAGGTGTAGGATATGGAGGGAGTTTTGTAAGTCTTTGCAAGTTTTACTATCTCTTCGGGTTTTATCTCTTCTCCAAAGACTTGATAATTGTGGCTTTGAGGGTACTGGGATATTTCCCAGTTTTGACAAAACTTGCAGGAAAAATTACATCCAACCGTTCCAATGGAAAGGCTAAGAGTATTGGGGAAAAAGTGATACAAGGGCTTCTTCTCTATGGGGTCTATGTTTATAGCAGAAACAAGTCCATAGACAGTAAGATAAAGCTTACCCTCTCTGTTTACTCTTACACCACAATTTCCATACTCTCCTTCTTCTAATAGACATCTTTGGGCGCATGCCTTACAGAGAACTTTACCCTTTTTTCTTTCACTAAGCCAAGCAACAGCTTGCATAGGGTTAAATTTAAAACTATGAAGGTTAGAAAGCCAGCGGTTGCAGGCTACTTTTATCCTTCAAATAGAAAAAAGCTTGAAGAATACGTAGATAAACTTACACAAGGGGCTGTTAAAATAGAGGGTAGTCTTAAGGGGTTGATAGTACCTCATGCAGGGTATGAATGTTCTGGAAGTACAGCTGGAAAAGCCTATTCTCTTCTAAGGGTTAAAGCATACAAAAGAGTTTTACTGATTGGACCCTCCCACTACGTGGATTTTCATGGATACTCTTTTGGAAGCTTTGAAGCCTTTGAAACCCCCCTTGGGATTGTAAAGGTGGATACCTCAGCCATAAGGGAGTTTTCCAAGGAAGAAGAACACTTTTGGGATATTCCCCATTTGCAGGAACATTCCCTTGAAGTTCATCTTCCATTCCTTCAAAGGCTTTTGGGAGAGTTTCTTCTTATACCCGTTGTTTATGGAAGGGTTAAAGGCGAAGATGTAAAGAACCTTTTGGAACAATTTTCTTCAGGGGATACCCTTTTTGTGATAAGCTCCGACCTAAGCCATTATTATTCCGATGAAGTTGCAAGGAAATTGGACACCTACTGCCATAGATGGATCCTTGGTGATGGTGAGAGTTTTAAAGAAGAATGCGAAGCTTGTGGCAAAAGAGGAATAGAAGGCGCTCTACTTTATGCGGAGGATAAAGGACTTAAAAGATGGCTTATAGACTATAAAACCTCCGCAGAAACCTGTTCCGATAACAAAAGGGTGGTAGGTTATGGCGCTTATGCTTTCACTTCATAAGGTAGTAAAGCATAAAGGGATATTCAAGACCAAAGCCCTTAAAATCCTCCTCCATAAGCCTTCTTAGAAGCCCTCGCCTTTCCTCCATGTAAAAGACCCTTGCCTTTGGCACTCCAGCCATCTCTTTTGCCTTGTTGATGGCATCTTGAAGGTTTCCCAATTCATCCACAAGGCCTAACTCCCTTGCTTCTCTTCCGGTAAAGATCCTTCCATCTGCCACGCTTCTAAGCTTCTCTTCCGATATCTTCTTTGACCTATAACTTAATATAGCCTTTAAGAACTGCTCATAAGCGTCCTTTATGGTGGCTTCTATGTATGTCTTTTCCTCTTCCGATAAACCTCTAAAGGGAGAAAGGGTATCTTTAAACTTGCCCGTCTTTATAGCTGTGGTTTTTATACCAAGTTTTTCAAGCAGATCCTTTATCTCGGTGTGTTGCACTATAACACCTATGCTGCCCGTTATGGTACCCGGGTTGGCAAAGATAAGGTCTGCGGGTGTGGATATATAATAGCCTCCCGACGCTGCCACGTTGCCCATGGAAACCACCAAGGGCTTTCCAGAGGTTTTAAAGTCCTCGAGGGCTCTGTATATTTCCTGGGAAGCTCCCACAGAACCACCGGGGCTATCCACCCTTAGCACAAGGGCTTTTACGCTTTGGTCTTCCTTTGCCCTTTGGATTTTTTCTACGACCCTGTCCGGTTCTATTATGGCTCCCTTTACCTTTATGACCGCTGTGCGGTCCCCCACAGGAAGTTTTGCAAGCATTGAACCAACCATACCCACCACCACCAATATTACTCCAAAGATAAATAACCTTTTAAGCCATCTTTTCATGCCTTTTCTCTTTTAAAAGCCAAAGGATGAGGGCTATGGAAAAAAGCATCATGCTTATTGCCACCAACTGGTTCCAGGTCAAACCTATGCCACTTATGGGCGGTGTAACTCCTCTGAAAAATTCAAGGATAAGCCTTAAAAGACCATAGGAAAAGGCATACAAAGCAAAGACAAAGCCGTCAAAGGGCTTTTTCCTGTAGGCAAAAAGAAGCAAAAGGAATATAAGTAAAAGCCCCAAAAACTCCATAAGCTGGGTAGGATATAGGGGCATGTAAGGGGGAGCAACCGCGCCCGGGGGAAACACTACGTAGAAAAAGGGAAATTTATCGGAGAGGTGGATTCCCGGCGTATTTACACCGTCAGCGGGAAAGGGCTTTCCATAACAACAGCCCGCGGAAGTGCATCCAAGCCTTCCTATGGCATGGGCTATACTGAGAGCAACCACCGCCATGTCTGCGCTCTTCCAAAAGGGCAGTTTGTATTTAAGCATTCCTATGAGGGCTCCCACTATGCCCCCCATAAGCCCGCCAAAGAAGTCCATGCCACCGTTCCATATGGCTATTATGTCCTTTAAACCTTCCACCTGTTCTGGATGTTCCACTATGTAGGAGATCCTGCCGCCCACTATCCCCAAAAGAAGGGCAAACAACAGAGTGTTTTCCACATGGTTTGGATTTATACCTTCCCTTTTTGCAAACCTAAGCACAAGCCAGTAGGCAACGAAGGCACCCAAAGCTACCAAAAGGCCGTAGGTGTATATCTTCAAGCCAAAGAGTTCAATCAATACAGGGTACATGGCTAAAATTTTATACTATCCACCGTGAGGATGGCGCTTATGTTTTCCCCTTCAAGCTTTATGGCTTTTACATAGCTCTCCTTTGACCAATCAAGGTAATTGATCTTTAAAACCTTTTCCCTTCTTTTATCGTAGAACTCTATAAAACTTGGTCTACCATCTTTGAAAACATACTTTGACTTGAAAGATCCTTCATCCCTTTCAAAGGAAACAGCACCAAAGGAACATTCAAGTTTTTCATCTCCTCTTATTACCTTACCAAAAAGGATGCCGTCGGGATTTACAGGAAAGTCAAAGCATACTCCACCTATACATAGATTACCAAGGCTTAGCTCGAAGGTTCTCCCTTCTCCACTTATGGTAAATTTGCCATCCCTTTTGGCAACCTCTATGGGAATCCTCAAAAATCCCTGCCTTAGGGACAAGGAAGCTTCGTAGAAAGGGGGAGCGCTATGCTCCGAGTAGTCTCTTTTTATCTGGTCTCCCTCGGGGCACACTATGGGGGCACAGGAGAAGATTAAAAAGAAAAGGGGCAATAAAAGCTTTACTTTAAGCATATCTTCAATTATACCAAAGTAAAGGGTTAGTAGAATTCGCGCCTTTAAAGATGATCATACTCATAGAAAACGTATGAAGTAAGTGTATACTTACCTAAAAACTTAGGAGGTCAAAAGATGCTTTTAGGGATCGACAAGCTTCCAAAGGTGGCCAATGAACTTTTTAATGCCCTCCATGAAGACGAGCTACAGATCATAGAGGATCTTTACCAAGCTTGCCAAAGAGAAAACCTTCAAGAAATAGACAGGCTTATGGATTTGCTAATTTATGATGTGGAAGACCATTTTTCAACAGAAGAGGAGCTTATGAGGGAAGCAGAGTTTTTTGCCTATCCCATGCACAAGGCGGAACATGATGGCATGAGAAGGGATATCAAAAACCTATACGACAATTGGAAAATAGGAAAAAACGTAAAAGAAATTGAAAACTTTTTAAAGGAAAAGATGGTGCCTTGGCTTTTGCTTCATATCTCAAGGTGGGACTCGATTACTGCAATACATATAGGCGATTAGGTCATTGTGATAAACTTCTTAATACTCATGGCGGATGTTTTGATAGTAGGAAAGCCTAACGTGGGAAAATCCACCCTTTTTAACAGGCTTGTAAAGAAGCGAAAAAGCATAGTTCACGACCTTCCGGGTGTTACAAGGGATATGGTGGAAGGTGTGGTAAGTTGGAAGGATAAGGTATTTACAGTAGCGGATACGGGTGGCGTGTTAGAAAAGGGAGATGATATAAGCGAAGCCATAAAAAGACAGCTTCAAAGGGTTTTGGATGGTGCGAAGGCTATCATCTTTGTGGTGGATGGAAGGGAAGGTCTTACCGTAGGCGATGAGTACCTGGCAAGGCTTTTGTATCCTTATAAAGAAAAGGTAGTTCTTGCGGTGAATAAAATAGACAACCAAAAACTCCAAAATAGAATTTATGAGTTTTACTCTTTGGGCTTTGAAGGGGTATTTCCCATATCTGCACAGCATGGTGTTGGCGTTGGTGAGCTTTTAGATTACATAGTGGATCGTATTCCTCAAGGGAAAGAGATAGTTTTGGGGGGTGTTAAGGTTGCCTTCTTAGGCAGGCCCAACGTGGGGAAGTCTTCCCTTGTTAATGCTCTTTTAAAGGAGGAAAGGGTTATAGTCTCTCCCATACCGGGCACAACCAGAGATGCCATTGAGATTCCCTTTTCCTTTGAAGGAAAGGACTATATCCTTATAGACACTGCGGGTATAAGAAGAAAAAGCAAAGTGGAGTATGGCGTGGAGTTTTTCTCTGTGGGAAGGTCTATAAAGGCTATTGAGCTTTCTGATATATCCTGTCTTGTGATTGACCTTTCGGAGGGTATCACAGACCAAGATAAGAAAATAGGGGGCTTGATAGAAAGAAGGTACAAGGGCTGTATTATAGTGGGAAACAAGATAGACCTTGTAAAGGCAAGCAAGGGAGAGTTGGAAGCCTACATAAGAAAGGAGCTTCCCTTCCTTGACTTTGCTCCTATAGTTTTAACTTCTGCATTGAAAAGACAAGGAATAGAAAACCTTCTAAGGTCCTTTGATTTAGTTTGGCAAGACTATAACGTACAGCACAAAACTTCCTTTATAAACAGGTCTATAGAAAGGATATTGAAGGAAAAGCATCCCCCATCCTACAAGGGAAAAGAGGTAAGGATATACTATGCCTTCCAAGAGGGTACAAAACCGCCCACCATAGTGGTATTTACCAACGACCCAGAAATTTGGAGGTCCGAGTACAAAAGATTTTTCCTAAGGAAGTTAAGGGAATATCTAAACATAAGGTATGCCCCCCTTAGGGTTTTACTAAAGGGAAGGGAGGAGGATTAAAATAGAAAAACCATGATAGAAAGCTTCTTTAAAAACCTTTGCCCCAACTGCGGAGGAACCATAAGCGCAGAAAGGTTAACCTTGGGATTGCCTTGTGAATCCTGCATGCCAGATATGGGCAGGAATTATTGCAAGGGAATGGTAAAGGAAGGGAATCTTAGTAAAGTATGCACAATGGAAGAGGAGCTGAAAAAATGGGAAAAGCACTTTGAGAAATACCTTGGTTCAAAGCCTTGGAGCCTTCAGGAAAGCTGGGCAAAGAGGGTGTTTCTTGGAAACTCCTTTGGACTTTTGGCACCTACGGGTGTAGGTAAAACTTCCTTCGGTTTATCCATGGCAAGCTACTTGGCAAAGAAGGGGAAAAAATCCTACATAGTACTGCCTACCAAGCTTCTTTTGGAGCTTACACTACAAAAGCTAAAGGGCTTTGGGCTAAAGGAAAAAGATATTCTGTACTTTTTGGAGGAAAGTCAAAAGCATAGGGAAATTAAAAGGGAAAGACTAAAGGCTGGAGATTTCAAGGTTCTTTTAACCACTTCCATGTTTTTATACAAAAATCAAGAGTTTATACCAAAAGCCTTTGACTTTGTTTTTGTGGATGATGTGGATTCCTTTTTGAAAACTGCAAGGAACATAGATAAGCTTCTGCTCCTTTTGGGCTTTGGGGAAGAGGATATAAACTTAGCCATGAAGCTTATAAGGTTAAAGGAAAAGTTTAATAAAGAGGAAGAAGATTGGGGGAAAATAAGGGAACTATCGCAGAAGGTAAAAGAGATATCCAACAAAAGAAGGGGTGTTTTGGTGGTCTCTTCTGCCACTTCCAATCCCCGTTCCAGCAGAATAAAGCTTTTTAGGGAATTGCTTGGTTTTGAAGTGGGTACACCCACCTTCTACCTTAGGAATGTTTTAGATACGTACGAGGATATAAACTCAAAGCCCCTGGAGGAATGGGTAAAGCTGCTGGGAAAGGGTGGGCTTATCTTTGTGCCTTCCGATAGGGGAAAGGAACTTGTACAAGAGGTGGTAGCATACCTTAGAAAGAAGGGTATAAGGGCTACATCCTACGAAGACTTTGACGAACAAACCCTAAGGGATTATGAAAAGGGAGTTATAGAGGTCCTTGTGGGCATTGCTTCTTATAGAAATCCCCTGGCGAGGGGTATAGACCTTCCCCATGTGATAAGGTATGCCATCTTTTATGGAGTTCCCAAGATAGTAATATCCTTGCGTTTTGAGGAAAGTTTATCCCATCTACTTTGGGCTTTGATGTCCATAAGGAGCTTGGTAGCCAAACATTTTCCCCAAAAACTAAGGGACTTAGACGCTTGGCTAAGGCAACTTAAAAGCTATCAGTTCCTTAGCGAAAATTATGTAAAGGACAAGCCAGACCTATTAAAGAGAATAAACAAGTTAAGACAAGAGGTAGGAAGTTTTCTATCTTCGGAAGAGTTAGTCCTTTTGATGCAAACTTCCGAGGAGATAACCCTTAGAAAGACAGAAGAAGGCTATGAGATGGTGGTCTCCGACGCCACAGGGTACCTGCAGGCAAGTGGAAGAACTTCTCGCATGTTTGCGGGAGGTATAAGCAAAGGTCTTAGCCTTGTTTTGGTGGATGACA
>JBKBRK010000013.1:0-24605 GCA_046292245.1 Aquificaceae bacterium | reverse complement strand
GGCTATCTCCTGCCTTGGGGTCAGCTTTCCTACTGGGGAATGGTGGTTACCGCAGAAATACCCACATCCATAGACTCCGCTCCCATAATAGGAAGCCTTAAGATAGGTGAAACCATATCCATTTTGATGAAGGGCGGTTATGAGATAGGGCAGGTTACCCTTGGAAGGTTCTTTGGTCTTCACATATGGCTCTTGCCCTTAATATTGCTTGCCCTTGTGAGCTTTCATCTTTACTTAGTCCGTGCGGCGGGTATATCCAATCCCGAAGGAAGGGAAATAGACAAGAAAAAGGAAGGAGTGCCCTTCCATCCTTATACTACTCTAAAAGAGGGTGCTTACCTTATGGGCTATTTGGCAGTCTTTTTCTTCTTTGTTTTCTTCTACATGCACCACTTTTTGCCGGCGGACAACTACGACCCAGCAGACCCCTTCAAAACACCAGCACACATAGCCCCCGAATGGTACCTTCTTGCCTACTACACCATATTTAGGTCTATACCCGATAAGTTCTTGGGCTTTGTTGCCTTTAATCTTACACTAGTCTTTCTTTTGATACTACCCCTACTTGATTTCTCTCCTGTAAAGAGCGCCAGAAACAGGCCTCTCTTTTTCATAATGTTTATAGTGCTTGTGATCTCTTCCATGGCTCTTACCATACTTGGCACCATGCCACCCACACCCACCAACGCCATGCTTGGCTTGATATTCACCGCTGGACTTTTCTCCTTCTTTATAGCCTTGCCCATAATATCCATCATAGAGTGGGGTTGGTACAAAGCAAAAGGAGGTGAAAAGCAATGATTAAAAGCATCTTCTTCACGGTGATAACCTTTGTCTTTTTCTACATCATATGGATAAACAACATATTCGCCCCCCACGAACGTTATGAGATGCCCGCCCAGTATGCTAAGATAGCGGAGGATGTAAAAAGCTACGCAAAGGAGGGAAAACAGCTTTTTGAGCAAAACTGTCAAGCTTGCCACTCGGTAAGGTACGATGGGGTGTATATATCTTCCGTTCAGGCAAATCCCAAGCTACAGACTCTACAGGAAAAGTATGGCAAGGTTCTTCCCAGAGATGTCTATGAATCGGTCTTTTATGAAGACTTGATGGGCTTGAAGGAATCCTTTGGAAAGGTGCCACCAGACCTCTCCACCATGTACTTGGTAAAGGGCAAGGAATACCTATATGCCTTCATACTTGAACCTCAGAAGGTACTACCTGGCACCTCAATGCCCCCAGTTATGACAGGCAGGCCAGAAGAAACTGCAAAGATGGTTGCCTACCTAAAATCTGTGGCGGAGCCAAGCCCAGAGGAAAAAAGCAAAAGAGTTTTGATGGGCGTTGGCACCATAGCATACCTAATAGTAATGGGCGTACTTCTTTGGATATATAAGGGTAGGATTCTCAAAAGGATGGGCTTGCACTAAGACATTTATCTTTTATGGGGCACTCTCCACATAGGGGGGTGCTCCTGCAATACCTTTTCCCATGCTCGTCTATAAGGGCATGAAATTCCTTATAAACGTAGAGATCCCTTGGCAAGGATCCCTCAAAGAAGCTTTTTAAATCTTCGTAGTTTCCCCTTATGCGTAAAAACCTGCCAATAAACCTTTGGGTGTACTTGTCTATAACAAAGTTTAATCTATCCCCTGCGTATAAAAGTATGGCATCTGCGGTTTCTTTTCCAATGCCACGCACCTTAAGAAGTCCTTCTCTTTCTATAGTTTTTACTCTATGGGTAGGGTTTAGAAAGTGGGCTATGTCCTTTAACCTTTCCGCTTTTTGGTTATAAAACCCCGAGGGTTTTATAAGTCTTTTGAGCTCTTCCATATTTACCTCTCTGATAAATCTAAGGGAAAGTTCTCCCTCTCTTTTTAGATTTTCCAAAGCCCTTTCCACATTTTTCCAGCTTGTATTCTGTGCAAGGACGGCACCGATTATAACCTCCTCTCTTTTATCAGTTCCCTTTTTTCTGTGGTACTCTTCATCCACAGGCCACCAGTTTTGGGGACCGTAAAGGTTAAACAAAAGCTCGTATAATTTCTTCAACCTCATCATACACTTCTTCTTCCTTTACATATCTTTTGCCCAACTCTATGGCTTTTTCCATGGATATATGATCCTCTTTTGCAAGAAGCTGTAAAAACTGGCTAAGGTTGTGCCTCTTTTTTGCATTGAGGGATCCCCTTTCAAAATCCAGAAGATAAACCTCAAAGTCCTCATCTACAAGGGTGTTTTTATCAAGGCGCTGCAATTCCTCCTTATTTATCCTTAGTGTATCAAGCACCCTGATAAGGTCCAATACCCTTAGGTATATAAGGCTCTTTTGGCTTTTGCTAAGGAGAAGCTTCTCTATAGGATTCCCTTTTATAAACTCGTAGACTATAAAATCTTCACCCGCCATTAGAAGCTGTGGGAAGCCTTTGTAGCCTTTGAGGAGCTTTAGTATTTCTCCCTCCTTCCTTATAGCATACTCCTTTTCCTCCTCCCTTGCCACCTTTATGGCTACTTCAATTCCTTCCCAGCTTCCTTTGTATATAAAACCCCTCCACCCCTTGTTAAAAAGTTGCAGGTCTTTTACCGATTCTTTAAAGGCATTAAACCTCACCGACCAATTTGTAGCCCCATTCTTCTATTGCCGATTTGAAAGTTTCAAAGGGAATTTCTTTTTCCAGCTTGACCTTTGCCTTTCCCTCCTCTAAACTAACTTCCACATAGGAGACCCCTTCTAAGGAATACAGGGCCCTTTTTACAGTTTCTACACAGTGCATACAGGTCATCCCTTCAATCTTTATTACCTTCTCCATAGATTTTTAATATAAGCTTTTCTTCCTCTGGTGTATTCATGTTGATAAAGGACCTAAGGTCTGGGTCGTAGGCTAATATCTCTTCCTCTTTTATGGTTTTGTGGGGTACCTTTAAGACAAAGTCTATAAGTCTTTCTCCACCAGTATTTATGTAGCTTTCAAGGGGAGTTAAAAGTTCCTTGTGATAAAGGGCAAAAAGGGGATAATACTTTCCCTTTACCTTGTAGAGGGTTAAGGATGCGCGAAAGGATTCCCAAAGATAGGTTATAACCTCTTCCTTTACAAGGGGCATATCTCCAGAGATCACCAAAGCCTTGTCCATAGAAAGGTTCCTTAGAGCAGTATAAAGCCCAGCCAAAGGGTATTGTTTTTCAAGAAGGTCTTTGATAAGCTCCACATCTTCTAAAAAGGAGAATTTCTCTAAATCCTTGGCAACTATGCATACTCTATGGCATACCTTTTTTAAAGTATCAACCACATGCTCTATAACCTTCTTTTGACCTATGGGATGTAGAAGCTTATCCTTTCCAAAGCGCCTGCTTATACCACCTGCAAGTATAAAGGCTTCTATCATTCTTTTATAATAATCTTGGCTCCATTTGGTAGCCTTTCCACACGCCCTTCTGTCTTTTCTTCCCTTGGCACATACACATAGGTGCCCGCAGGTATAACATCGCCTTTAATGTGGGGGTTCAAATCTCTAAATAGGCCTTCCTTTATACGACTGCTAGCTATAAACTCGCCAGTAGGTGTATCCCTTTCCACAGACCTCTTTGCAATGGATAAACCTTCCACATTTACCGAAAGGCTATACTTTTCTGGATTGCTTGCAAGGAGTAAAACCGCAAAAAAGGCTGGCACATAATTCCTCGTTTCCTCTGGAAGTAGATCCTTTGTTATCCAAAAATCTACACCGCCCGTTTTTCTCGATACGCAGTTTTCACCACAGTTATAGGCTGCAAGGGCAAGCTCCCAATTGCCAAACATACTGTAAAGGTCCTTTAGATATCTCATTGCTGCATCCGTTGCCTTTACTACGTCAAACCTTTCATCCACATACTGGTCCACTCTAAGCCCATACCTTCTTGCGGTAGAAGGAATAAACTGCCAAAGCCCAGCAGCTCCAGACCTTGATACTGCAAAGCTATTAAAGGAACTTTCAATAACAGGAAGTAGGGCAAGCTCCTCTGGTAAGGCATGTTTTTGGATTATGGGCTTTATGGTGGGCATATAATAGTTAGCCCTTTGTAGGGCAAGCTCAAGGCTTCGCTTGTTTGCTAAATAGTAATCCATAAATCTTTTTATCTCCTGTCTATTAGGTACTGGGATGCCAAAGGCTTGGGCTTCCTTTTGTATAAACTTTTCTTCCTCCTCGGAGAAGTAGTAATTGCCCTTTTGCACCATCTGTACTTGGTGGGTGGTCTTTGGTAAAACCACTTGCCTAACGGTGGGCGTGCAAGAAAAGATCAAACATGAAGCTATGAATAGAAACCCTCTCTTCATCCCTTTTATTATAAAACAGGCTGGAAGCCTAAAATACCAGAAATTTAAATTCTTTATAATTTTCACCTAACGTATTATAAAATATCCAAAGTCCATGAAAGAGACCCGTATAGTAAAGTATATAAAAAGCTTGATCAGAAATCACAGATATTTGACGACGGAGGAGATAATGCTTATACTCCAGAAGTATTACAAACTCCCCATCCATATACCCTCCGTTTATTATAAATACCGCACCATAATAAGCCAGTGCAGGCAGGCAATATACAAGGAAAGGAGGAAAAAGAAAGATGTATGACCTTGTTATAGTTGGAGCGGGAAGCGGTGGATACGAAGGAGCTCTCTATGCCCACAGAAGGGGTATGAAGGTTGCCATGGTGGAGCTAAGCCCAGAGACGGTAGGTGGAAACTGCCTAAACAGGGGCTGTATTCCCTCCAAGTATATGAGGCACGGCGCCTATATGCTGGATAAGTTTGAGAAGCTAAAGGATTACGGCATCCTTTTAAAGGGCTATAACTTGAGCATGAAAGAGTTAAAGGAGGGCAGGGATCGGGTGGTTATCACCATCAGGGAAAACTTTAAAAAATTCGTTAAGCATTTGGGCATTCCCATCTTCTATGGTAAGGGAGTGCTAAGGGACAAAAACACAGTCCTAATAGAGCCTTCTGGAGAGGAAATAAAGGCTAAATACATACTTTTGGCAACGGGCTCTTCTACTACTTGCCTTGGCAATCTTGTGCCCGACGGAAGGTATGTTTATGACACAGACCAAATTTGGAGTCTTGAGGACTTTCCCAAGAAAATTCTAATAGTGGGCGGTGGTGCCGTTGGTGTGGAGTTTGCTTATATATTCAGGATGTACGGCTCGGAAGTAGCCCTTGTGGAGCTAAAGGATAGGCTTTTGCCCTCTCCCCATATACCAGAAGAATCCTCAAGGTACTTGGCAAGGAAGTTAAAAAAGCTTGGTGTGGATATAAGGTTAAAAAGCACAGTACAAAGCTGGGATCCCTTTGAGGGAGGCATAAGGGCTATACTTTCAAGCGGAGAAGAAATAAGGGCAGACCTTATACTTCTTGGAGTAGGAAGAAAGCCAAACACAGAGGGCATAGGTTTGGAAGAGGTAGGCGTAGAAAAAGATCAAAAAGGCTTTGTAAAGGTAAATGAGTTTTGTCAAACCACAATACCCAACATATACGCCTGTGGTGATATCACCTCACCCCTTATGCTTGCCCATAAATCTATGTATGAGGCAAAGGTAGCCATAAGCCATATGCTTGGAGATGGGGATATGAAAAGGGACGAAAGAATGGTTCCCAAGATTATATACTCTGCTTATGAAGTTGCCAGCGTTGGACTAACGGAAGACCAAGGGGAAGAGGAAGGCTATGATATAAAAGTGGGTGTTGTTTCTTTTGTACCCAATCCAAAGGCTATGGATGATGGAGAAAACGAGGGCTTTGTTAGGATAGTGGCGGATGAAGAGGAAAGGCTTTTGGGCTGTCATATACTTGGACCCCATGCGGGCGAGCTTTTGCATCAGGTGATACACGTAATGAAAGCAGGCCTTAAGGCGGACTTTCTTTCCAAAGCCATGTACTCTCACCCCTCTTTATCGGAAGCCATAGGGCAGGCGAGTATGGAAATACACTTTGACTCCATAACCTGGGCAAAAAGGCGTTAAAGCTCCGAGAGGACCTCATCCACTATAACCTTTTCCTTTTGTAGGTCTATTTTTTTTACCAAGGCTCCTACAAAAGGTATGTAAAGCTTCCCATCTTCTATCTCCAAAAGGTCGTAGGGCTTTTGCTCCAAAACACCAGTTATCTTCCCCATAAACTTCCCACCCTCCGTATATACACCAAGCCCATAAAGTTCAAAGTGGTAATACTCATCCTTTCCCCTTTTTGGAAGTTCCTCCTTTGGAAGGAATATCTTGGCACCCTTAAAGCCTTCTACCTGACTTATATGCTCATAGCCTTCAAAGCGCAAAACTACATCCTTATCATGGAGCTTTACAAACTCCAAGGGAAAGGCTACATAATCTCCGCCCCTGCGCTTTAGAAAGATCCTTTTTAGTTTCTTCCAATGCCTGCCCTCTAAATAGGGATCCATCCTTAGCTCGCCCTTTAACCCATAGGTATCCTTTATCTTACCTATGATAACGTATTGATCTTCATCATGGATGGTTTTTTTCTCTTCCATAATATTTATAATTTAAGGCTTAAAAGGAGGTTTAAGATGGCTATGCCCACTTGGGAAGAGGTAGAAGCGGTACTGGATGAGATAAGGCCAGCCCTTAGGTTTGACGGGGGTGATGTGGAGCTGGTGGATATAAAGGAGGATGGTACTATCCTTGTTAGGATGATAGGTGCTTGTTCTGGCTGTGGTATGTCGGTGCTAACCTTGAAGGCTGGAATAGAAAGGGCTTTAAAAAACCGATTCCCAGAGATAAAGGAAGTGAAGGATATCAATATGGACATCCCAATGACCTTTGGCTTCTGATGGGGAACAATTTTATAAAAGCTTCAAAAATTCTTCTACTGGCATAGGCTTGCTAAAATAAAAGCCCTGAATATAATCACAGCCCATATTCCTTAAGAAATTAGCCTGTACTTCTCTTTCCACACCCTCCGCTACGGTTTTTATACCAAGGGCTCTACACATGTTTATGAGGTTTAACACTATCTCTAAAATCTTTTCATCTGTATCCAGCCTATCCACAAAGGATTTGTCTATTTTTAGGTAGTCAACGGGAAAGTTGGAAAAAAGAGAAAGAGAAGAATACATAACTCCAAAATCATCAAGAATTATCTTTAATCCATACTCTTTTAAACTTTTAAGAACCTTTAATGCCTTATCCGCGTCTTTTATCACAGATTCTTCTGTTATCTCTATATTTATAAGATTGGGGCTAACCTCATATTTTTCCAATAGATATTTAATATAATCGCAAAAGCTCTCCTCTATATGAATGGGTGATAGGTTTATAGATATAGGGATTTTTATAGAATAGGTCTTTATAAGCCTTATGGCGGTTTCAAATACCCAATGCTCCATTTTATCCATAAGCTCCCTTCTTTTTTGGATAAGATGGATAAACTTCCCTGCGGGCAAAAGTCCAAAGCTTTTGGAGTTCCACCTTAAAAGGGCCTCCGCCCCCTCTACTTTATAATCCTTTGAGGCATAATAGGGTTGGAAATAAAGAAGGAACTCTCCCCTTTCCAAGGCATGGTTTAATTCTTCTTCTATTTTTAAACCCCTTAGTATCTCCTCTTCCTCATGCTTGCTATAAAAGGCATAAGAGCTTGTGGCAGACTTTGCCCTCTTTAGGGCATACATAGCCTTTTCTACAAGGGCATAAGGGTCTGAATCATCCAAAGGGTAAAGGGAAAGGCCCACGTTTAAAGTTAGCTTTATTTCTTTTCCTACCTTAAGGAGGTCATCCACAAATTTTTCAAACTCCTTTATATCCCTTAACCTTTTAAAGAGCATAAACTCATCACTTCCATAGCGTCCGCAAAAATCTCCAACCTTTGACAGCTTTTTTGCAAGGGAAAGGAGATATTTATCTCCCGTAGAGTATCCATGCAAAAAGTTTATACGGGAGAAGTTGTATATATCTACTACAGCTATGGCTATAGTCCCACCTTCCTTTAGGGCAGAATCCAAGACTTCAAAAAAGTGATCTCTGTTTGCAATGCCTGTAAAAGGGTCATATTTTGAAAGGTATTTTAGCTTTTCCTCTATCTCTCTAAGCTGTGTTATATCTCTACCCACAGATATAAAACCTACTATTTCTCCTTTTTCATCCTTTATGGGCGTTATCCTTTCGTTAATGTAAAAAAGGCTACCATCCTTTCTTCTGTTTATAAAAACATCACTGAAGCTATTTTCAGAAAGGATAGTATCCCAAAGTTTTTTGTAAAAGTCTTCTGAGTACAACCCAGACCTGAATATAGAAGTCTTTTTCCCTATTATCTCCTCTCTTTTATAGCCCGATATTTCTTCAACGGCGGGGTTTGCGTATTCAATGTATCCATTTTTGTCTGTTATAATCACCCAGTCTTTAATATCCTCTATTGCAAGGTATAGGATATTCTTTGTCCTTAGGGTTTCCATATACTCAAGGGCAAAGGATATATCCACTCCCAACTCTTCCACAAGCTTTATTACCTCTTCGCTAAAAAAGTTCTTCTTATCGGAGTAAAGGTTTATGGTGCCTATTGTCCCTCCCTTAAAGCTTATAGGGAAGGCACAGCTTGAAAGGTATCCCCTCTTTAACATCTCTTCACGGAAGGGAGCCATAGCTGGGTTTGTTTCTGTATCATTGTTAACCTGAATCTTGCCCTCCCTTATGGCGGTCGCCGTTGGCCCCTTGTTTGTTCTCTCGTCGTATATATTTATCCTTAGCCGGCTTAGATAGTTCTCCACATAGCCCGCAGAAGCCACTGGAACCACGTTCCCCTCCTCATCCAAAAGCCCCACCCAAACCATTCTAAACATACCCTCTTCCACTGCAAGCCTACAGAACCAACTAAAAAGCTCTTTCCTCTCTTTGATGTTTAAAATAAGACTGTTCACAGAGTACAGGGTTTTATACATCCTTAAAAGAAAATCTCCCCTTTGCTTTTCAAACAAAAGGCTTATTAGGCTAGTTATATAAAGGGCTTTGTAAAATTCAAAAGTAGCCCATTGTCTTCTTTGGGACTTTTCAAGGGTCAAAAAGCCTACTAACCTTCCTTCAAACCATACACCAAGGCAGAGAAGCATATTGGTGTTGTTAGCCCTTAGATATTCACCCATACATTCTCCTATCCTCTCATCCTCTTGAGCCCTTTTGCTTTCAAAGATACCTTCCCTTTCCAAAGCCTCCAAGAAGCTTTTGCACCCTTCCTTATAAAAGAAAGTGCCCCTTGTAAATTCCTTCTTTTCTTCCACATACATGCTTTCGCAAAAGACTACCTCCTCCCCTACACTCCAATAGCCAACCCTTTCTGCCTCTGTCTCCTCGGCACAAGACTTTAAAAGGGGCTTAACAAAATCCTCCTTAATAGTTATAAACTTCTGTATAACCTTCAAAAACTCATGCATGTCCTTCCCCTCCGCCTTCGTAATGCTTCTTGAAACCTTTGAAAACCAAGCTCCAAACGGGGGGGGGTTAAAATCCTTCATAGAGGATATTTTAGCTAAATTTTTGATTTACTACAAGGGGTCTACAAAAATTTTTGAACACCCTCCCAAAACCCTTGACAAAGTAATTTTAAGATTGTATATTAATACCAACTTTTTATGGAGGTGATAGATGAAGCTTGAGGAGGTCAAACCCGGTCAAGAGGTAATGATTCTAAATCTCTCTGGTAAGCAGGATATATTGGAGAAAATAAAAGCCATGGGGCTAAGAAAAGGCAGAAAAATAGCCCTGATACAGAAGGTTGGTAGAAACCTCCTCCTTAAGGTGGATAATTCAAGGATAGTTATAAGCAAGGAGATAGCTAAAAACATAGAAGTTCAATGAAAACTATAAGAGTAGCCCTTGCGGGCAATCCTAACGTAGGAAAGACAAGTCTTCTTAACCACTTGGCGGGGACAAATCTAAAGGTGGGCAACTGGCCTGGTGTTACTGTGGAGAAGAAGGAGGGAAGTGTTAAGTTTGGAGACTACGAGATACATTTTGTGGACCTTCCCGGTATTTATACTCTTGAGCCTATATCTGACGATGAGTGGATAGCTTACAATTACCTTACCAAGGAGAAGCCAGATTTGATACTCAACGTTATAGAAACGCCCAACATGGAAAGAGACCTTCTTTTAACGGTGGAGCTATTGGAATTGGAAATTCCCATGATGCTGGTATTAAACATGGCAGATGAGGCTCATAAGTTAGGGATTGAGGTAAAGGAGGAAAGGCTTTCGGAACTGTTAGGGATAAGGGTTTTAAGGACAAATGGTAGAACCGGTGAGGGTGTAAAAGCCCTATTACCCCACATGGTGGAGGTTTTCAACTCCAAGGAAAAGCCAAAAAGGTTAATATACGCAAAAGAGTTGGAAGGATTCTTACAAAGGGTAGTAGAGAAGGGAGACGAAACAAAGGCGGAGCTTATAAGAAGATTGCTACAGGAGGAGGGATTTAAAGGATACAGGGAAGGTATAAGAAGGGTCTTTGGCAAGGAAGTCAATGAAGTTATAAAAGATGAAAGGTACGCAACTGCCCATGGACTTTATAGAGAAGTGGTGGACAGAAGGCTGCTTACCACGAGGGATATAACCGATTCCATAGATAAGCTCCTTTTACATCCATGGTTTGGTATTCCCATTTTTCTTTTGGTTATGTTTTTGGTTTTTAAGATATCCTTTGATTTTTCATCCCCCTTTATGGACTGGATAGAGGGCTTTATAAAGGACTTTCTCTCCCCATTGACTTTACAAGCTCTTGATGCTGTAGGTGTAGGAGAGATTATAAAAAGGGTTGTAGCGGAGGCGATCATAGGTGGTGTGGGCTTTGTTCTTACCTTTTTGCCCCTTATTGCGGTCATATACTTTATGCTTTCTCTCCTTGAATTCTCTGGGTATTTGCCTCGTATAGCCTTTCTTATGGACAGGTTTATGCACAAGCTTGGACTTCATGGCAAAAGCCTTGTGCCTTTACTTTTGGGCTTTGGATGTAATGTGCCCGCAATTGTGGCTACAAGAACTTTGGAGACAAAAAGGGATAAACTGCTGGTGATCGCCATGATACCCTTTATGAGTTGTCCTGCAAGGCTTGTGGTCTTTTCCTTTTTTGCGGTCATTTTTTTCAAAAACCCTGCTACTGTTATATTTAGCCTTTATCTTTTAGGAATATTAACAGCCTTGCTTACGGCCTTTGTTCTTAGAAAAACTCTTTTTAGGGGTAGTTTGTACCACTTTGTTATGGAACTACCCCCCTATAGACTGCCCACTTCAAGGCTTCTTTTGAGAGTTGTATGGGTTTATGTTAAAGATTTTCTATACAGGGCTGGGACTCTGATTTTTGCTGCTTCCGTGGTTATCTGGCTTCTGTTAAACCTTCCTCCGGGAGTTAAAAACCCTTCGGAAAGTATAGCAGGATACATTGGAAAAACCATATCCCCCATCTTTGCCCCCTTAGGGCTTGATGATTGGAGAATGTCCACATCTTTAATACCCGCCTTTTTAGCCCGGGAGATAGTGCTCAGCTCTATGGCTACCATATATGCTGCTGAGTCCCAAGAGGAGAAAAAGGAATTCAACAGTCTTGAAGCCTTGAAGGAACAAGGAATCTCCCTCCTTTCGGCTTTCAAGAAAGCCTTTATAAGCCTCTTTAAGCCTGTACCTACTGCCTTTGAGGTAGAAGAGGGATCTATGGGTGGTTTAAAAGGCATAATAGCCAAAAGTCTTTCTCCTGCTTCTGGTCTTGCCTTTATGGTCTTCTTGCTTTTATACACTTCCTGCCTTGGTACTGTGGCAGTGATGTGGAGGGAAGTGGGCAAAAGGTTTGCCCTTCTTTTCTTGGCTTATAGCTTTGCTGTGGGTTGGTTCTTTGGCCTTTTAGCCTACAGGATAGGAAGCCTTATATGGAGTACTTGATCCTTTTTCTTCTTATCCTTATACCTTCTTATCTTTGGTGGAAAAGGAAAAAGTCCTGTTGCGATTAAATTTATTACATAAATGGAAAAGGGTAGATGGCTTCAAAGATTGAATAAGTTTGAAAAGGCTTTTAAGCAATTGGAAAACGCCGTGGATCTATACAAGGAGAGGGAGCTTAAAGACCTTGAAAAGCAAGGGCTTATTCAAGCCTTTGAATACACCTTTGAGCTTAGCTGTTATCTATCAAGGAATAAGCGATGTAAAAGGTTCAAGGGATGCTTTTAGATTGGCTTTTAAGTGTGGAATAATTGAAAAGGGAGAGGTTTGGATGGAAATGATACAGGCAAGAAATCTTACTTCTTATACCTATGAAGAGGAGATGGCAAAGGAGTTAATTCAGCACGTTGTGAATACCTATTATCAAGCCTTTAAAGAACTCCTTGAAAGGTTTAGAAAGCTACAAGAAGACCATGGATGAGTTCGGTTTAGAGGTTAATGTTTTGGAAAGAATAAGAGGGGTTTTGGCTTCTCCCAATACCTTAGACTAATATCTGACCTTGATGAATTAAACTTGCCCTATAAAATAGACCTTATAAGGTACGAATCTTTGAAGGATGAGGATTTCTTAAGGCACATAAAAGAGGAAGGAAAGGAATTTTACAGGGTTGTATAATTTTATAGTTATGATAGAATGGCTTGTTAAAAAACTGCTTGGTACAAAGAGCGATAGAGAAGTAAAAAGGCTGCGCAAGGTAGTTAAAAGGATAACCCAGAAGGAAAAAGATCTGGACACCTTATCCAACCTTGAGGTAGTACAGATGGCGCAGGATCTACATCAAAGGATCTTGCAAGAGGAGGAACTCAAAGAAAGGATATTAAGGGGGGAGATAACGCAGGAGGTGGAGCTTGCTTTTGCCCTTGTCAGAGAAGTGGGCAAGAGGGTTCTCGGTCTTAGGTTCTTTGACGTACAGCTTATAGGTGGTCTTGTACTGCACGAGGGCAAGATAGCGGAGATGAAAACGGGAGAGGGTAAAACCCTTGTGGCAACTTCTGCCACAGCCATAAACGCCATGACAGATGAAGGCGTGCATGTGGTAACCGTTAACGACTATCTGGCAAGGAGAGACGCCCAGTGGATGGGTGCCATATACCTTTTCCTTGGCCTTGATGTGGGGGTTATAAACTCCGATTATAGCTCCTACAGGGTGGAATGGGCCAACAAGGAACTTGCCCAAAGGGCTATAGAAGAAGACCTTAGGGTATGGCCCAAAGGCTACTTTGAAGAAACCTTGCCTTCAGACCTTATAAAGGTACAAGCCAAAAAGGCCTTTTATACAAAGCTTGTGCCCTGTACAAGAAAAGAGGCATACCAATGCCACATAACCTATGGCACCAACAACGAGTTTGGCTTTGATTATCTAAGGGACAATATGGCTTTTTCTTTGGAAGAGATAGTACAGGTAAAGGGCCACAACTTCGCCATAGTGGACGAAGTGGATTCTATCCTTGTAGACGAAGCAAGAACTCCCCTTATCATCTCCGGACCAGCGGAGATGGATATTTCTGTTTATTACAAGGCGGACGAGGTGGTAAGAAAGCTAAAACAAGAGGAAGATTTTACCCTTGATGAGAAAAACAGAACAGTGCAGCTTACGGAATCTGGTATAAAGAAAGTAGAGGAACTACTAAACATTGATAACCTTTACGACCTTAGAAACATAGAACTATTGCATGCAATAAACCAAGCCCTAAGGGCACACACCCTTTTTAAAAGGGATGTCCATTATATAGTGAAAGATGGCGAAGTGCTTATAGTGGATGAATTTACCGGTAGGGTGCTTCCCGGTAGAAGGTGGAGCGATGGATTACACCAAGCCATAGAAGTAAAGGAAGGTGTGCCCATCCAAAAGGAAAATCAAACCTTGGCAAGCATAACCTTCCAAAACTACTTTAAGCTCTACAGAAAACTCTCCGGTATGACAGGAACTGCGGAAACGGAAGCCTTGGAGTTTAAAGAGATATATGGCCTTGAGGTGGTGGTGGTACCAACCCACAAACCTATGAGAAGAAAAGACCATCCTGACCTTGTCTATAAAACTAAGGAAGAAAAATGGCAGGCGGTGGTAAACACTATAAAGGAAGATCATGCCAAGGGCAGGCCTATATTGGTTGGCACCGTATCCATAGAAGATTCAGAACACCTTTCAAGGCTCCTTCAAAGGGAAAAAATACCCCACAACGTGCTTAACGCAAAGCAACACGAAAGAGAGGCAGAGATAATAGCGCAGGCGGGAAGGCTTGGAGCGGTTACCATATCCACCAACATGGCGGGAAGAGGAACAGACATACTCCTTGGAGGAAACCCCGAATACTTAGCTAAGGAGATACTACGTTCAAAGAATAAATCCTTGGAGGAAGCCACAGAAGAAGAGTGGAAACAAGCCTTGGAGGAGGCCTATAGGATAACAGAAGAAGAAAAGAAAAAGGTGGTGGAGCTTGGTGGGCTTTTGGTTATAGGTACAGAAAGGCACGAATCAAGAAGGATAGATAACCAGCTCAGAGGTAGAGCTGGAAGGCAGGGAGATCCCGGAGAGTCTCGTTTTGTCCTTTCCCTTGAAGACGACCTTATGCGAATATTTGGAGGAGATAGGGTCAAAAGACTCATGGAAATTCTAAAAATTCCGCCTGGAGAGCCCATAGAAAGCGGTATGGTAACCAAAGCCATACAAAACGCCCAAAAAAGAGTGGAAGCGCAGAACTTCCAAATAAGGAAAAGGCTCCTTGAATACGATATGGTAATGAACACCCAAAGGCTAACTGTTTATTCCATGAGGAGGGATATACTTGAATCAAAGGGCTTATGGGATTACCTTGAAGAATTTATCCACGACCTTGTAGCCCAAAAGGTCAATGAACTTCTAAAAGAAGAAGAGCCAGAGCTTTGGGAGACAGAGCCCCTAAGGGATTATCTAAGGGAATTAACGGGTAAAGAGTTAAATATGCCCAAAGCACGTGATAAAGAAGACCTAATAAAAGCCCTAACAGAGGAAATTCTTAAACTTTTGGAGGCAAAGAAAGAGGAGATTGGGGAAAGTGTGTTTATGGAACTTGTAAAGATCCTTATGCTTTCCAACCTTGACCATCTTTGGAGGGAGCACCTTCATACCATGGACAGGCTAAGAGAAAGCATATATCTAAGGGGCTACGCTTCAAGGGATCCCCTTGTAGAATACAAGAAAGAGGCCTTTTATCTTTTTGAGGATATGTTAAGCAGGCTAAGAGAAAGGGTTATAACAGACCTATTCCACATACAGGTAAAATCCCAGGAGGAGCTGGAGGAAGAAAGGAAAAGGGAAGAAAAACAAAGGGAAAAGCTTCTCAACGTTGCAATCTTTAGCGGTGTGGAGGGAAAGGAAGATCAAAAGGGTCCAAAGAGGAAAACTCTAAAGGAAAGGCTTCAGATGAAAAAAAGGAAGTGATCTTTAATTCCTGAAGGCTTTAAGGATGTTTTCAAAGGGTATATTGCCTTCCCTTAGAAGCCTTAAGCCATGGGGGGGTATAACCCTTACGATGGTTGAGGGCTTTCCTTGCCTTTTTCCACCATCCATGTATAGGTCTATTTTATCCCCGAAGTATTCTATGGCTTCCTTTATGGTGGTTGCAGGGTTTTTCCCCTCCGGGTTTGCGCTGGGCGCCACCACAGGCTCTCCCAAGGTTTCCAAAAGTTCATAAACTTCAGAAGTAGGAGGTGGTACCCTAACCGCCAAGCTTTTTCTTCCCCTTGTGAGGTGCAAAGGTATGGAATTTTTCTTGTAAAAGACAAAGGTGGCGTTAAAAAGCTTCATAAGAAGCATATGTTCTTCCTTTGCCATAAGCTCAAGGCTTTCAACCCACAAGGGCGAGGGCAAAAGTAAAAGAAAGGGCCTTCCAGAGGGTCTTCTGATGGAATAAAGCCTTTCCACCGCTTCCTTGTTGCTGGCAAGGGCAAGGAGTCCATATATTGTGTCGGTAGGAAAGCAAACTATACCGCCATCTTTTAATACCTTAGCTGCTTTCTTTATTGAACTATGGGAGAGTTTATAAACCTTCATCTTTTATATATTACTAAAGCTTCTAATATCTTATCTATTAGCTTTAACATTCTTAAATTAAGTGGCATCGGTGTACAAATCTTCAAGAGGGCTACAGTCAATAACTTGAGCAAGGTAATTTTTTCGGTCCATAGCTTGTCAATTGGCTTCTAAGACAGGAATGCCAAGGATCTTCCCGAAGTTCCTTTAACGGATTTATCCATAAACGCCGGTTTGGTGTCAAAAGTATTGGTGTTTTTACCTTGGGAGACAACTAGAATTTTTACGGGGCAGGTTGAACTTGGGGCTATTTTGAAATACCCTAATTTATGCCTCCCTAAGGGCATCAATAAGCCTTTCTATATTCTCTTCCTTGTACCTTAGGCTTGCGGTTAGCCTTAACCTTGCCTTGCCAAAAGGTACCGTGGGATATCTTATAGCTTGTAGAAATATGCCTTTTTGCAAAAGTCTTTCTCTGATTTCTACAGCCTTCTCCTCTTGATAAACCATTATGGGGATTATGGGCGTACCATGAAAGGCTACTTCAAGCCCTATAAGGGCTATTTTTTTATAGATTTTCGTTGATAGGTATCTTAACCTTTTTACCATGCTTGGGTTTTCTTTGATGATCTCCAAAGCTCTTTTGGCACCGGCGCAGACAGAGGAGGGCAAGGAAGTGGAAAAGATAAGACTCCTCGCCCCATTTACAAGATATTGACAAAGTCTTTCTGAACCGCATACAAAGGCTCCGTAAGAGCCTATAGCCTTTGAAAGAGTGCCCATTATTATCATGTAATCTTCCCAACATTCCATAAACTCCTCCAAGCCTCCCCTTCCTTCTTTACCCAAAACTCCCGTAGCATGAGCTTCATCCAAATAAAGCATGCAATCGTAAGCCTTGGCAAGCTTTTTTAAAGTGGGAATGTGGGCTATATCGCCATCCATGCTAAAAACCGTATCGCTTACGATAAGGCATCTTCTGTAATTTTTTCTATGATCTTTTAAAAGCTCCTCCAGATGTTGATAATCCTTGTGTTTAAAAATAAGAAGCTTCGCCTTGGACAATTTACAACCATCAATCAAGCTTGCATGGTTTAATTCATCGCTTAGTATAAGGTCTTTTTCTTGCACCAAGTTGGCAAGGGAAAGATTTGCAAGATAGCCCGAGCCAAAAAGAACACAGCAGGGAACCCTTTTAAAATCTGCCAAAGTCTCCTCCAAATCCCTGTGATATCTGGTATATCCTGAAACCAACTGAGAGGCACCACTACCCAGACCTGTCTCTTTCAAAGCCCTTATAGCCTCTTCTATTACCTCCGGATGGTCTTTTAGAGCCAAATAGTCGTTAGAACAAAAATCCAAAAGATCCTCCCTTAGCCTTCTTTCTCTGTATAAACCTTTTGACTTTAAATCCTCTAAAAACTTCTCCATCCAATCCATCTTAGTAGGATAATTTAGTTTTTAAGCAACCAATGGATTTTTTACGGAACAATTGGTAAATCACCCCTTCATGTTAATGCGTCCGCTCCACCTTTAATTTTTTGCATAGCGCGCTTATATTATAATTTTAACATGGAAAGGAAGGAAAAAATATTGGAGCTTGTAGCACAAGGGCACAGAAATGTAAAGACCTTGGCGCAATACTTTGGTGTATCTCTTATGACCATATACAGGGATGTAAGGGAGTTGGAAAAGGAAGGAAGGATTGTCCGCAAGCATGGAGAGCTGCTTTTGAGGGAAGAGGCGGGAGATATAGCCGAAGAAAAGACCTATTCCTGCGCCTATTGCACAAAGCCCATAGAGAAGAGGTTAGAATTTACCTACAGACTTAAGCGTGGAAGAGTTATAAAGGCTTGTTGTTCCCACTGCGGGCTGTTGCTTTATAAAAACATAAGAGAAGAAGATATAGAATCTTGTATGACCTGGGACTTTATAAACTGCAAGCCTTTAAGCTGTTTCTCTGCATGGTATGTGGTGGGCTCTTCTGCCATACCCTGCTGTTCTCCTTCCGCCATAGCCTTTTCCAACAAAGAGGATGCGGAAAAATTTGTCAAAGGCTATGGTGGTGTAGTTATGGACTTTGAAAGGGCTGTAGAGTGTATTGAACAGCTTATGAAAAGGGGAACTCCTGTTAAAATAGAGTTCTAATTTGGAGGAAAAGGATGGAAAAGGTAAGAGTGTCTATAGATGGCAAAGAGTACGAGCTTGAAAAGAACAAGCCCCTTTTGAAAAGCCTTCTTGAGTTGGGCTTTCAAATCCCATACTTTTGCTACCATCCACGCCTTAGGATAATAGGTGCCTGTAGAATGTGCATAGTTTTCAACGAAAAAACAGGAAGGCTTATAACTTCCTGCAACACTTACCCAGAGGAGGGCATGTCCATATCCACAAAGCATCCTCTTGTGGTGGAAAACCAAAAGTATCTATTGCAAGCCTTTATAACAAGACATCCCCTTGACTGTCCCATATGCGACAAGGCTGGAGAGTGCGACTTACAAAACTACGGAGCCCTTTTTGGACCCCAGAAACAGATAGTGCCCATATCCGCCCTTGAAAAGAAAAGGCATCAAATAGATTGGGAAAGCGATTTCTTGGAGTACTATTCCAACAGGTGTGTAGTTTGTTATAGATGTACTCGGGCATGCGACGATGTTGTTGGAGCTCATGCCTTGTATGTGGAAGAAAGGGGCTTTCAGGCAAACATAGCCCCAACCATAAGGCCTATGGATACTTCCGCCTGTGAAATGTGTGGCTTGTGTGTTTATATTTGTCCTGTGGGAGCCATAATATCAAAGCCCTTTAAATACTGGACAAGGAGCTGGCTGCTTAAAAAGGGAAAAACTGTATGCAACCTTTGCCCCATGGGCTGTGAGATCCAGATAGAGTATGGAACAGGAGATTGGAGGTCTAAGGACAAGGTTTATAGGACAAAACCCACCGATGAACTTATGATATGCGCAAAAGCCTTTTTTGGCTATGATGTACTCAATGAAAGCAGGTTGAGAGAGCCCAAGGTCTTTGGAAGAGAAGAAACAAGGGGAAACTTGGCAAACTTCATCTCCACCCTACTGAAGGGAGAAGACACTCTTATAGTGCTTTCCTCTTACCTAAGCAACGAAGATTATAGCCTTATCAGAGATATAGCCCTTAGGACTGGGTCAATGCTTAGCTCACCTTTCACCCTTGACCTTGTGCCCTTCCTTGAAGCCTATGGAGAATACAAACCTCCAAGCATGGAGGATATAAAATCTGCGGACTTTTGCGTGCTTATAGGGGAGGATATAACCTCCACGGCGCCTGTACTTTCTTACTATCTTAAGAAGAAGGTATATAAAATAGGAAACACCCAAAGGGACAGAAAGCTGAACCCCATACCTATAGAAAGGGGAAGGTTAAGGGAATTGGAAGGAAAAGGTGTAATCATATTTAATCCCATAGGCATGCAAGAAAAAGAGGCGAAGGAGTGGGGAAGCTATCTAAAAGACCTGAAAAACTTTAGGCTTGTGTTGGTTCATGATGGTAATTTCATGGGGCTTATAGAGAATATACCACTGCAAGAACTCTCAAGCCTTGGAAGGGCCCTCAAAGAAGCCAAAAGGATAGTGATCTTTGGAGAGGACCTTTTAGATTATATAAGCGTTGAAGAGCTTGAAAAGATTTTGGAAAAGGTGGAGCATAAAGTGGTCTTTTCTCCCTTTGATGATGGCATAAGCTCTTTGGCGCCTATAAAGGTCCCCATGGACTTGATGGGAGAAATAGAGGGTACCTTTACAACCCTTTTGGGAGAGGTGAAAGCCAAAAGGGTGCTAAACAAGTCCTTTAACCATACAAACTTTCTAAGAATTCTTCTTGAACTGTTGCCAAAGGAAGAAAAGGGTATAAAGACCGTAAGGTCTCAAGAAGAAGGTTATAAAGGGTATGTACACCTATACAGAAGCAACTGGATAACCAAAAGAAGCGAAAATCTATCAAGGCTTTATGAGAAGAACATGGCTTTGGAAGCTGCCATAAGACTTTGAAGATGGTCCAATCCTTAGGTAAATTGCCACTGAGGGATAATTCGCCGGTTTGTGATTTTAACCTGTAGGGAAGTATGGCATGCGCCCTTGTATATACTTATATCTTCAAAAGAAAAAGGTAAAGAGGTGCTGTGAAAATTAAAGAGTCAAACCTGTCGGTAAAGCCTCCATGATCTCCCAATATATGAGAAAAATCCTTTATACCCATCATCCTTTTTATGTAGCTTTTGAAAAGGTCTCCAAAGAGGGCAGTTGCCACCATAGGGGTAGACCAAAGGATACCCTTTAAACCATGAAAAAAGATCAAAAGCAAAGAACCTGCAAGAGCACCACCTACCAAACCTTCCCAGGTCTTTTTCGGAGAAAGTCTTTTTGCCAAAGGGTGTTTCCCAAGTTTTTTCCCCACATAGTAGGAAGAGATATCTACGGCCCAAACGAAGAATAAGAGTTTTAGCAAAAGGAAATTGCCCAAGCACTTTAACTCCAAAAGAAAGACCAATAACAAGCCTGCGTAAGTACAAACAAGTAGAGATTTCATAAAATCCTCAAAAAGCCAGCTTTTCCACCCCGCGTAAAAAGAAAGAAGTAATAGGCATAAAAATCCAAGCTCAAGTGATAGGGAGGAAGAAAAAAGGGTAAGGGGTGCAAATAAAAAAAACCTAAAACCTATAGCTTTTGAGACCTCATAACCTATTAGAAAAGAAAGAAGCAATACAAAAGAGTAGAACACTGGGCTTGGAGAAAGAGCTATAAATATAGACAAAAGACCTATAAAAAAACCCACAAACTCTCTGCTTCTATAGCACTGTGCCAAACTTCCTCTCCCTTCTTGAGAAATCCTCCAAAGCTTTTAGGAGTTCTTCCCTTGTAAAATTTGGCCAGTAGGTATCGCTAAAATAAAGCTCCGTGTATGCCAAATGCCAAAGGAGAAAGTTGGATATTCTCTTTTCTCCTCCCGTCCTTATCAAAAGGTCTGGGTCTGGTGTATCAGAAAGGTCGGACAGTAGCTTAAAGTTTTCCTCTGTAATATCCTTGCGGGCTTCCAAAAGCCTTTTTGCGGTTCTTATTATCTCATCCCTACCACCGTAATCAACAGCCAGTATAACCCTTATCCTTTCCTGCTTGGGCTTTATGCTCTCCGCCCTTTCCATCTCCTTTAAAAGGCTCAAAGGAAGTCTGTCCCTTCTACCTATGAAAGACAAGCTTATACCCTTTTCCATAAGTCTATGGAAGTTCTCCCTCAGATAGCCTTCAAAGAGCCTCATAAGAGCTTTTACCTCGGTTTCTGGCCTTTTCCAGTTTTCCGTGGAAAAGGTGAAAAGGGTAAGCCACTTTATACCAAGCTCTATGCAAACATCCACAAGCTCTTCGGCCCTTTTTACACCCTCGTAGTGCCCTGCTATCCTTGGTAGTTCCCTTTCCTTCGCCCATCTGCCGTTGCCGTCCATAATGATCGCTAAATGTTTTGGTATCTTCATACTATCTCCCAAGCTTTGTTTTTGCAGTGTTTGCCTCTTCAGAAGAAGGATAAGCCCTAAGTATTGTTTCGTAAAACTCCTTAGCTTTTTGAACATCTCCCCTTTGTTCGTACAACCTTGCCAATTGTAGAAGGGCAGAGGGCGCCTTGTTGCAATCTATCATTTCCTTTCTCTGGCATCTTTCTACCAAGGTAAGCCATACAGCTTCTGCCTTATTTAACTCTCCAAGGTCCCTGTATATAACTCCAAGCCAAAGATAGGCGTTATCAGTCAAGGGTGTTTTTGGATGCTTCTTTATGAAGTCTATGAACTTATCCTTTGCTTGATGTAGTTGTTTGAGGTCATATAGGTTTAAAGCCTCTTCGTATTCCTTTTGGAAATCCTCCGTTGATCCGGGAGCAGAAGATGGGGTCGTTTGGAGGTCTCTCTGCGCTATTGGAACTTCCTTTTTTGGCTCTGGCAGTTTTGTGCTTATTTCTTGAGGTTGGCTTCTGTCTAACTTTAACCTTTCTATGTCGAGTCTTATACCAGCCAGAGTTTCGGATAGGTTATCTACCCTACCCTCCGTTTTTATATTTCTCTCTTCCAGAAGCCTTTGCCTTTCCTCAAGCTGGGCTATTCTGCTCTCCAGCATGGCGCTTTTTTTATCAAACTCTTCCTTTGTAATAACCCCGCAGGAAGCCAAAAAGTTAAAAGCTGCTACAAGAAGTAATTTTTTCCTCATAGTTCTTTTAATTATAATTCAACAGTACACGCCGAGCGAGAAACTTCCTTTTCATCGGTAGCTCAGTAAAAGGAACTTTGAGAGAACCCTTGACATTCCTATCTAAGAAGCCAAAAAAATTTACCTTCTTTAAGTTATTGGGCGTGGCCATTTTTGAGAATTTACGCACCAACGTCATGGGTTATAATTTTATTTAACAAAATCCAAAAGGAGGTTTAACCATGGAGGCAGTCGACCAAGTGCATC
Organism: Aquificaceae bacterium; assembly: GCA_046292245.1. Classification (GTDB taxonomy): domain Bacteria; phylum Aquificota; class Aquificia; order Aquificales; family Aquificaceae; genus Pampinifervens. The sequence continues at coordinate 2,170 of JBKBRK010000013.1, read as the reverse complement.
TAAAAGTGGAAGAAAAGTATAATCCACCAGCACATATTTTAGAAAGGGCATGGATCAAGGATCATGAAAGCCTTTACCAAGAGTCCATAAGGGACAGGGAAGGCTTTTGGGCAAAGGTGGCAGAAGAGCTTCTATGGTTCAAAAAGTGGGATAAGGTTTTAGAGTGGAACTATCCCTACGCCAAATGGTTTGTAAATGCAAAAACCAACATCACCTATAACTGCTTAGACAGGCACGTAAAAGAGGGAAAGCGCAATAAGGTGGCCTATATATTCGTGGATGAAGAGGGTAGGGAAAAGAAGATCACCTACGGTGAGCTTTTGGAGCTTGTAAACCGCATAGCCAATGGGCTTAAATCCTTGGGTGTAAAGAAGGGAGATAGGGTATCCATATATATGCCCAACACCATAGAAGCTATAGCTTGTATGCTCGCCTGTGCAAGGATAGGTGCCATACATAGCGTAGTCTTTGCAGGCTTTAGTGAAGGTGCCCTTAGGTTAAGGATAGAGGATGCAAAGGCAAAGGTAGTTATCACTTCTACCTATACCAAGAGAAGGGGTAAAAAGATTGACCTTTTGGCGGTTGCCCAAAGGGCTGTGGATGGGCTTAGCTTTGTGGAAAAGGTGGTAGTCTGGGACAGAGATTCAGATGTGTTAAACGGCTCCGGAGGACTTTTTGTAAGCCTTGATGAACTTGTTAAAAACAGCTCACCAGAGTGCGAGCCTGTGGAGATGGATACAGAGGACCCCCTCTTTATACTTTACACTTCTGGAACCACAGGAAAACCCAAGGGAGTGCTCCATACAACTGGTGGTTATATGGTGGGAACCTACTTTACCACAAAGATAACCTTTGACCTACATGATGATGATATATATTGGTGTACCGCCGATATAGGCTGGATAACAGGCCATAGCTACATAGTTTATGGACCCCTCGCCAACGGAGCCACCAGCCTTATAACGGAAGGAGCACCCGATTATCCAGACCCCGGAAGATGGTGGAGCTACGTGGAGAAGTATAGGGTAAATATCTTTTACACCGCTCCAACTGCAATAAGGATGTTTATGAGGTATGGAGAGCAATGGCCTGCCAAGTACGACCTTTCCTCCCTTAGGATCTTGGGCAGTGTAGGAGAACCCATTAACCCAGAAGCTTGGCATTGGTATTATAAACACATAGGAAGAGAAAATTGTGCGATAGTGGATACTTGGTGGCAAACAGAAACGGGCATGCATATGATAACCACAATCCCCTCCTATCCCGCAAAGCCCGGAAAGGCAGGAAAGCCCTATTTTGGGGTAGAGGTAGCGGTTGTGGATAGCTCTGGTAAAGAGCTTCCACCAAATACGGTGGGAAACCTTGTTATAAAAACACCTTGGCCCTCTATGCTAAGAACCTGCTGGGGAGAGCCCGATAGGTACGAAAAGTACTGGAATACCATACCTAGGTATTACTTTGCAGGAGACCTTGCCACCTATGATGAAGAGGGCTACGTAATGATATTGGGGCGTGCGGATGATGTTCTTAATGTGGCAGGACACAGGATAGGAACAATGGAAGTAGAAAGTGCCTTAGTGGATCATATGGCGGTGGCAGAGGCGGCGGTTATTGGAAAGCCCCACGAGATAAAAGGAGAATCCATAAAGGCTTTTGTTATTATCAAAAAGGGCGTTGAGCCCACCGACCACCTCAAGGAAGAGATAAAACAGCATGTAAGGAATGTACTGGGTCCTATTGCAATGCCCGACGAGATAGAGTTTGTGGAAAAGCTACCAAAAACAAGGAGCGGGAAGATAATGAGAAGGGTATTAAAGGCACAAGAGCTTGGGCTTCCCGTGGGGGATGTATCCACCTTGGAAGACTAAACCTATAGCTGGGCTCCGCCCCCTTCTTTTCATAACCTTCCCTTATGGTCAGGTTTCCCTCAAAGCGGACCCTTTGACCTTCCTGTGTAGCCCACCTTGCCTATAACTTCCCCAGCTTTTACCCTTTGCCCCGCTTTAACCGAGATCTCCGAAAGATGTCCGTAAAGTTATCCTCCCATAAACAGGGTAGTCCACAGGGATGGACCTTACCGTTGAAAGTAGATAATCGCTTCTTTCCTTCAGAAAATCCAAGTGAGGTAGGTCTTCTAAATTTACCTTATGGTATGCTCCACCTACCCCCA
>JBKBRK010000012.1:0-26289 GCA_046292245.1 Aquificaceae bacterium | reverse complement strand
GGGTGCCCAGAATAAAAGGGCAGGGGCAAGCCCTGCCACTACAAAAGACCTTTGAACCTTCTAAAACTAGCAATTTATGTTAGGAAGATTGAAAACCAGCAATTTAGGTGGAATAAAATTAATCTTATGCATCAACTTTTGATAATAGGTGGAGGTCCTGCTGGTATTTCTGCAAGTATATACGCCCAAAGGAAAAGGATGGATTTTCTCCTTATAACCAGGGAGATAGGGGGCCAGGTTCTCAAGGCGGGAAACATAGAAAACTACCTTGGCTATGCCTTGGTGGATGGTATAGCCTTTGTGGAAAGAATGCTGGAACAGATGAATAAATTGGGTGTAGAGCCCATAATAGATGAGGTGGTAGATGTGGAAAGATACAAGGAGGGCTTTTTAGTAAAAACTTTGTCGGGCAAAGAGTTTGCTTCAAAGACCTTACTCTTCTGTACTGGTGCAGAGCATAAAAGATTAGAAGTACCCGGGGAAAGGGAATATACGGGTAGGGGAGTTTCCTACTGTTATACTTGTGATTCTCCCTTTTTTAAAGATAGAAGAGTTGTAGTAGTCGGTGGTGGAAATTCGGGCTTTGAAGCCGCAGACCAGCTTACAAACTATGCAAAGGAGATATTCCTCGTGGAGTTTTCCAATCAATTTAAGGCAGATGAAATATTAAAGGAAAAGGTGCTTTCAAATCCAAAGGTTAAGCCCTTGCTTAGACACAGAGTTATTGAAATCATTGGAGATGGTAGAGAAGTTAAGGGTGTTGTATTAGAAGACCTTGAAAGGAAAGAAAGCTACAAGATTGAAGCGGAAGGAGTTTTTGTAGAGGTGGGTCTAAAGCCCAACTCGGAGCTTGCAAAAAAGCTTGGTGTTTTAACAACTCAAAGAGATGAGATCATCATTGATTGCAACAATAGAACTTCTGAAAGAGGCATTTATGCGGCAGGAGATTGCACAAATATCTTTGCAAAGCAGATAATAACTGCAGCTGGTGATGGCGCCAAAGCCCTTTTATCCATATACCACGACCTCACCTATGGCGTGTCTTCATGGATATAGCGAAGTTCATAGACCATTCTGTGCTAAAGCCAAACCATACTATAAGGGACTTGGAAGACCAGATAGGAAAATGTCTTGAACTTGGTGTGTATGGTGTCTGTGTAAATCCCTTTTGGGTAAAGAAGGCTGTGGAGCTTGCAGGAGATAAGCTTGTGGTTTGTAGCGTTGTATCCTTTCCCTTTGGACTTGAAAGAAAGGAGGAAAAGATATATCAGTCAGTAAAAGCTTTGGAGGAAGGTGCCAAGGAGTTGGATATTGTTATGAACATCTCCGCCTTTAAAAGCGGTCTTTTTAAGTATGTGGAGGAAGAGTTAAGAGCCATAGCAAGAAATACGGAGGGGGCTATCAGAAAGGTTATAATTGAAACCGCATACCTTTCGGAGAAAGAAATGGCTTTTGCCCTTGAACTTATAAGGGATGCAGGAATGGAGTTTGTAAAGACTTCTACGGGCTATGCGCCAAAGGGAGCCACAGAAGAGGATGTAAAGCTCCTTTTGGAGCTTTCAAAGGGAAGGCTAATGGTAAAGGCGTCGGGAGGTATAAGAACAAAGAAGCAGGTTTTAAACTTTTTGAAACTTGGGGTGCATAGAATAGGTACAAGCGCTACCTTTGAAATACTTGGAGGATAAAGATGATAAAGAGGTATACCAGAAGAGAAATGGAAGAAATTTGGTCGGACCTTAACAAGTTTAGATTGTGGCTTAAGGTTGAGTTGGCTGTTTGTAAAGCTTGGCACAGGCTTGGGAAAATACCTGCTTCCGCCTTGGAGGAGATAGAAAAAAGGGTATATGTGGATGAGAAGGTGCTTGAGAAAATAGAAGAGTATGAGAGAAAATACAGGCATGATGTTTTGGCCTTTGTCTCCGCCATAGGCGAGCAAATACCCCAATACTCCCAATATTTCCATATGGGGCTTACTTCTTCCGATGTGGTGGATACAGCCTTGGCATTGCAGTTGGTAGAGGCATTAAACCTTATACTCCAAGATATTGAGAAGGTATTGGAAAAACTAAAGGAGCTTGCTTTGGAGCATAAAGGCACTGTTATGATGGGGAGGACCCATGGTGTGCATGCAGAGCCTATTACCCTTGGCCTTAAGTTCCTTAGTTGGTATGAGGAATTAAAGAGAAACAAGGAAAGGCTTTTGCAAGCCTTGGAGAACATATCCTACGGCAAGCTATCGGGAGCGGTTGGCACTTACTCCAATCTACACCCAGAGGTGGAAAAGTTAGCCTTAGAAGAGCTTGGCTTAAAAGTAGAGCCCGTATCTACACAAATAGTACCAAGGGACAGGCATGCCCAAGTTATGTATGCCCTTGCTTCCACCGCCTGCGCCCTTGAAAGGTTTGCCACCGAAATAAGACATCTCCAGAGGACAGAGGTCTTGGAATTAATGGAACCCTTTAAAGAAGGGCAAAGAGGCTCATCCGCCATGCCCCACAAAAAGAACCCTATTCATGCAGAGCGTCTCTGTGGCCTTGCAAGGCTTATAAGGGCTAACCTTTTGGTGGCACTTGAAAACATACCCCTATGGCACGAAAGAGATATATCCCACTCTTCCGCAGAGCGCATAATCTTACCCGATTCCACCATAGCCCTTGATTACATGCTAAATCTCTTCTTAGAAATGCTAAATGGTCTTGTGATTAATAAGGGAAGGATGGTAAAAAACTTGGAGCTTTCCCATAACTTATATGCTTCTTCAAAGGTTTTGGTAAAGCTTATGGAAAAGGGCCTACCAAGGGATAAAGCCTATGACATAGTGCAAAGATGTGCTATGAGAAGTTGGCAAGAAGATATACCCTTTGAAAGGTCTCTATTGGAAGATGAGGAAGTAAGCCAACACATAACTTCCCAAGAGATAAAGGAAGCTCTGGATCCTAAAAGCTTCCTAAAACATATAGATACAATTTACCAACGATGTTTGTAGGCATACACTGAACCTTATATTTATAAGTATACGCCGAGTGAGAAATCCCCTTTTATTTGTGTCGGTTAACAAGCTACCCCCCCACAAAGGATAATTCTTCACTTAGCGTATAGTATATTTATAAAGCATGGGCTTGTTTATAGAAGACCTTTTAAACTTTGGCAACTTGATAGATGCGGAGATTGAGATAAAGCTAAGTCCAGTAGAATTAAAAAAGGCATATCCAATCTTTGACTTTGATATAAGGGATGGAATTCTTAGCATCAAAATCAAAAAGAAAATTCTATTCCTCGAAAAAACCAAAGAGGTAAGGCTTTCCTGTATGGATATAGTTGTAAAGAAAGAGGGAAATAAACAATGGATATTCCTAAAAAGGCTTTCTCAAGAGGATTTTGAAGAGCTTTTAAAGGAGAGCTTTCTTTTGGAGGGGGAAAGGCTTGGCATAGATGTTATGCCGGCGGTAGTGCATACAGAAACATACCAAAAGATACCAAAGCAGTTCAAGGATAAACTTTTGATAAATAGATGTAAGATTGGAATAGAATATCTCTCAGTACTTTTTAAATTTGAGAAGTAGTCTGGGGACAATTTATGGGCTGTTCCCTTTTGTAAGGGTAAGGGGTTCACTCGGCGTGTAGAATATAATTATACTTTATGTTTATTTTTGAACTTTCTTCTCAAGGAAAAAGGGGCTACCAACTTCCAAAGCTTGACGTGGATGAAATAGACCCAAGGGAATACCTTGGAGAATACTACAGAGAAGGTATAAATTTTCCGGAAGTTTCCGAGTTAGAAGTGGTAAGGCACTACACAAGGCTCTCTCAACTTAACTATGGGATAGATACCACTATGGTGCCCTTGGGTTCTTGTACCATGAAATACAACCCTCGCATAAATGAAGAGTTAGCAAACACAGACCTTTTGAAAAACATACATCCCATGAGTCCCTGCCAATACACCCAAGGTGTTTTAAAAATGATGTACCATTTAAAAGAACTCCTTAAAGAGATAGGGGGCTTTGGGGATGTTTCCTTACAACCCGCAGCGGGCGCTCACGGTGAGTTTTTGGGTCTTTTGATGATCCACGCCTACCACAAGGATAAGGGAGATAATCATAAAAAAATTGTGCTGGTGCCCGACACCTCCCACGGTACAAACCCAGCGAGTGCCAGCCTGTGTGGTTATGAAGTTATAACCGTTAAAAGTGATAAAGGGGGCGAGCTTGACTGGGAGGACTTTCAAAGAAAACTCACAGACCAAGTAGCCTGCATGATGATAACCAACCCCAACACCCTTGGCATTTTTGAAAGGAATATAAAAAGGATAGCGGAGGCTCTTCACGAAAGGGATGCTTTACTTTACATGGATGGCGCCAACTTGAACGCCCTTGTAGGAATGGCAAAGCCCGGTGATTGGGGTGTGGATGTGATGCATTTTAACCTTCACAAAACCTTTTCCACACCCCATGGTGGTGGTGGTCCCGGTGGCGGAGCCTTAGGAGTTTCCCAAAGACTGCAGGATTATCTACCAGTTCCACAGGTGGTTTTTGATGGGAAAAAGTACAGGCTTGATTGGGACAGGCCAAAAAGTGTGGGCAAGATCCTTACCTTTTATGGACATTCTGCCATCATGCTTAGGGCCCTACTCTATATCCTCTCCTATGGGTCTGAATTGGACAAAGTGGCAAAGTATGCAGTTTTAAACAGCAACTACCTAAAACACCTTTTAAAGGATCTTTTTATTGACCCTTATGAGGAAACACCCCGCATGCATGAGCTTGTCCTTTCCGCCCAGAATTTACTCAAATACGAAATAAATGCCATGGATATAGCAAAGGCTCTTCTGGATAAAGGCTTTTACGCACCAACTGTCTATTTCCCACTCACAGTAAAAGAAGCTCTTATGATAGAGCCCACGGAGACGGAAAGTTTAATATACCTTGAAAGCTTTGCAAAAGCCTTAAGGGATATAGTAGAAGAGGCAAAAAAGAACCCAAAAGCAGTAAAGGAATCACCCAAAAAAACACCAGTGAGAAGGATAAAAGAGGCTCAAGCCAACAGGAATCCTATACTTAGAGCCTCATGGGCATAACTACGCAAAGGTATGGATCTTTCTCTTTATCGTCGGACTCAATAACCACGGCACTGTCTGGGTCTATTACCTTTATCCATACCTTGCTTACATCAAAGCTATCAAAGGCTTCTATAAGGTACTTGCCATTAAAGCCCACCTCTACGGGCTCTCCGCCGTAATCCACATCCAACTCATCCCTACCCTCTCCATACTCTGGGTCTGATATCTCCAAAATAGCCACATGGTCAGAAAAGGTTATCTTTACAGGAAAGGCAGAAGACTCTGCTATGCTGGATAGCCTTTTCAAACTATCAAGGAAAGAGTCCTTATCTGCAAATATCTCGTGGTTAAAACTTGTGGGTATTACCGCCATGTAATCGGGATATTCGCCCTCCAAAAATCTCATGGAAAGATGGAAATCTTCGCCAGTTAGATGTATAAAGGAGTCGTCCTTTCCACTGCTAACACGTCCAAGGTAGTCCTCCAAGAGACCTTGTATTACCTTTAAGCTTTTTCTTGGTATCAAAAGCTCCATGGGAAATTCGCCCTCTCTCCAATACAGGGCAAGCCTATGCCCGTCGGATCCTACAAAGTGAGTCTTCCCATCCACCTCATGTACATAAAGCCCCTGCAGGGCATAACGAGAGTCGTCCTTTGATATGGCGTACTCCACCTTGTCTATCGCTTTGATAAGATCAAGGGCAGGAAACTCTGCGCCTGCTTTCACAGGGGGAAACTCGGGAAAATCCTCCGGGTCAAGGGTCACCAACTTAAAGGTGCTTCTTCCACCACTAAGGATAAGCTTGTCCTCTTTTAATTCTGCAGATATGGAAGCGGAAGCCAGACTTTTCACTACACTTGTTAGCTTATCCGCATTAACCGCTATCTTCCCCTCTTCCTCTATGTCCCCTTTGATGCTTACAGAAAGAAAGTTTTCGAGGTCTGTTGCCCTTATAGTTAGCTTGCCCCCCTGAGCGATCAGAAGGAAGTTGTTAAGGATAGGCAAGGCGGACTTTTTCTCCGTTGCGTTCTTTGCCTTTTGCAGGGCAGAAAGGAACTCTCCTCTATCTACCTTGAACCTCATCGTAAGTATTATAACCCAAATACACACCGGTTGAGAAATTGTATGCAGGGTGTTTCAAAAAAGCCCCTTTTACAGGACCACCGCCCCCGCCCCCTGTAGTAGGAGCTAATGCCCATATAATACCTTCTTGAGGGAGAGTGCAGATGGTTATTTTGCTCATCTCTTATGATTTTAGCATAGGGGCATGTTTAAATTGGTATTTTTGAAACAGTCTCTTAAAAAACCTTGACAATTGATAATGATTTGCATATAATAATACACATAAACTAAGGAGGTTAAAAATGAAGAAGATAAGCAGAGAGGAGATCTTAAACATATACGAATATGAAAAGGTCCGTCCCCAAAAATTGCAAGAGATTATCCAAATTAAGAAAAACAGAAGGGTCTTTATAGAGCCTTGGATACATTTGGTGTTTGAAAACAGAGATACTGTTTGGTTCCAAATTCAAGAGATGATAAGGGCAGAAAGGATGGTAAAAGAGGAAGAGATACAACAGGAGATAGATGTATATAACGACCTTATACCCGACAAGGGAGAGCTTTCCATTACCATGTTTATAGAGATACCCGATGCCGCCGAAAGGCAAAGATTACTTCCCCAGCTGGTGGGCATCCACGACCATCTTTACATACATATAGGCGACAAATACACCCTTAGGGCTGTAGCCGATGAAAGAAGCAAAGAAGACTACGAGTATGGAAAGGCTGCCGTTGTCCATTTCCTAAAGGTAAAGCTAACCCCAGAAGAGATAGAAGCCTTCAAGAAAGAGCGAATAAGGATAGAGGTAAATCACCCCAACTATAGGGCTATGACTATAGTTCCAGAAGAGGTAAAAGCCGAACTTGTAAAGGACTTGACCTCTTAATGACTTATGGAGGATAAACTACCAACATAACCCTCCCCATCCTTTCCCAAATTTTATTCAACTCTTTCGCTTTTATAACCTTACCTTCTTCATATCCCGTGTGAAGTACAAAGCTATCCCCTTGATAGCCCACCACTACCATATAATGGGGAAGGCTTACAAAAAACCTTCCCAAATCCACCAGTATTATGGGTGGAATTTCTTGGTCTATGAGTTTTTTTAACTCTTCAAGGTTCCCCTTCTTTGCCTCTGCCCTTAGCCCAAAGGATTTGGCATAATCCTCCAAGTCTGTGATAAGGGCTCCTTTTAGCTTTGGATTATATACTTTATCCCCTATGATTTCCTGGGGTATGTTTATACCATAATAGGCAAGGACCGCACTTAAAGAGGCTGGACCGCAGAAGTCATCCCTTTGTTTTACAAAGGGCACATTCAAGGTTTTTGAAAAGACAAGAAGGGGAAAAAGGAGGAGAAAAGGGAGCATCTTATCTTATGATGATCTCCTTGTTGAGGAGTTTTAATAGTATAACCAAAAGGATAGCCACTATGAGAATACCTATTGCCAAACCTATAGCATCTCCACCTGCCAAGATCTTATCGGAAGCTTTTGCCAGCATGTGTATTTGCTCATCGCTTAACTGGGATAGCTTACTTTCTACCTCTTCTCTTGTAAGTCCATAGGCTTTAAGCTTTTCTTGGAGTTCTTTGCTTTCTAAGGCTCTTTGGATCTTGGCAACGTCCTCTTCCCTTTTCATGGCAATATCCTGAGAGGGGGGTTTGGATTCTACAAGGGCAGCCATTGCCGGTGCAGAGTTAAAGGCAAAAAACCAACCTGCCACACCCAAAGCAAGTACTGGCTTCCTAAGAAGTTTCCACATATTATTGCCTCCTTTTTTTTGAAAATTATATCAAAAGTCTTCCAAGCTTGGATTAAAGGGCAGGCTGCCGTACTTTGCCCCTTCCACTATTACTCTTCTGCCTTCCACCTTTACTCTACCCTCTTCCAACCACTTTATCACTTGGGGCAGTATCCTATGTTCATAAGCAAGTATTCTCTCAGAAAGGCTTTCTTCTGTATCCTCTGGAAGCACGGGCACACAGGCTTGAGCTATCACTGGTCCATTGTCAAGCTCATCAGTGACGAAATGAAGGCTACAACCTGTGATCTTTGTCCCATAGTCAAGGGCTTGTTTTTGGGCATTTAAGCCCTGAAAGGCTGGTATCAAGGAAGGATGAATGTTTATAACCTTCATGGGAAAAGCTCTTAGAAAGGTTTCCGACAATACTAGCATAAAGCCCGCAAGAACTACAAAATCAACGCTTGCTTCCTTTAAAGCTTTAACCATAGCCTCCTCAAACTCTTCTTTGGTAGAAAAAGCTTTTCTTTTTATCACCTTGTAGGGTATTCCATGTTTTAAACACCTCTCTATTGCCTGTACACCTTCCTTGTTGGATATAACAAGGACTATCTTGCTTTTTAGCTTACCCTTTTCTATGGCATCTATTATGGCTTGCAGGTTTGATCCTCTACCCGATACAAGTATTCCCAAGTTCATGGTATGATATTTTACTCCAGAATAAAGACCTTCCCAAAATACCGCCCGCTGGGGACCTTGGGAAGGTTTATATAGGCGGGATAAAAATACCCCAGCCCAAGCTGTGTAAAACAGCTTGGATAGAAAAAAAGATTATGAACATAGAGTTTATAGGTAAGGGTATTGATTGGACTGATTCCATGAAAGCCTTCGTAGAGGGAAAGCTGGAAAGGTTTTTAAGATTTCTAAAGGAGGCAGAAGAAGACCAGGTGGAGGCGGTGGTAACCCTTTCCACTTCAAGGGCAAAGCAGAAGGATTACGCAGGGGAAAGCAGACCCACCATATACAGGGTGGATTTGGACATATACCTTAAAACCTGGGGTGGTGGCGCCCTACATGCTTGGGAAGAGGATGTGGATGTTTTTTCAGCCCTTGATAAGGTTATGGATGAGATAGAAAGGCAGCTTATAAAGTTAAAGCAGAGAAGGCATGAACTAAGGAGAAAAGGCCACAAGATTAAAGAAGAGATGATAAGGGAAGAGATCCTCCCTCATGAGGAAAGGGAAAGACCACTTGTGGTAGAAGAGGAGCTGGTGATAGAAAAACCTATGAGTGTAGAAGATGCTATTTTTGAACTTCAGAGTTCCGGCTTGTATTTCTTGCCCTTTGTGGATATAGAAACAGGCACATTAAGAATAGCCTATAGAAAAAGGGGAGGGAATTACGGCGTTATAAATACTAAATGTAAAGGTATATGAAAAGGGACTGCCCCTTATGGGCAGACCTCCCTTTCTTCCACCTTTGCCACCTTCCCATCTTGGTAATAGGTGGTCTTTACTATCTTACAATTTCCCCTTGAAGCTACCGGTTCAGCTACTACTCTTTGAGTTCCATCTTCAGACCTGTACTCCACTGGTTTGTTGGCCATTGCCGCTTCTTTTGAAGCCCTTGAGGCTATCTCCGTTATGGTGCCACCTATTATTGCACCAAGGACACCACCTATTACCGCACCACGCCAGCGATTATTTTTATCTATTAGGGCTCCCGCTACAGCACCACCTAAAGCACCCACTGTGGCTCCCTCATAGGTCCTTTGGGTAGTTACTTGGCCACATGAAAAGACAAAGCCTGTCCCAAAGATTGCCAAAAGAACTAAAGCCTTTTTTCTCATCTTTAACCTCCTTTTTATTCTGTTTTTATTGTATACCTTTTTTCATTAAAAATTTATTAAAAATTTCAAGGGACTTCCATCCTTCCTCACTTAGCTCATAAAATAAGCAAGAGTTAAAGTAATCAAGGAGAAAGCTCCTACTTAAGCCTTCTACCTTTATTTTCCCTTCGGACAGGTCTTTGTAAAATTCTATTTTTGAGTTATTGCACTGCCTTCCTATGTACTCCGCAAGCCATGGGACTGCATCCCTTCTTACCAAAAAAAGGGCAAAGACAAAGGGAAGGTGGTGGAGTTTAAACCATTCCTCCCCAAGGTCATAAACATAGCGCCATCTATTAGAAAGTTTTTCACTTATAGCTTCATCACCTATCAACAAAATGGCTTGTGCCTTATCTTTATCTTCCACCACCTTTGGCTTTCTTTTGTAGGTCTTTTCAAGTATATAAAGGGCAAGCAGTTTTGAAGTAAGGGAGGCGGGAGTTGGGTATAGGCTTTCCACGTCTTCAAGGGGCTTTTCCGAAAAGATAAGCACAGAACAAGCCCTTTTTTTGGAGGATATGGATAGGTTGGGCACAAGGATGTACTCTTCTCTATTTATAAGGTACTCAACGGAGGATACTATCCCCGCTTGGATCTCCCCCTTTCTTAATAGTTGTACCAGTTCTGAGGGGTGGCCCTCCACAAAGCATACAGTTGGATCCCAACGGTAGAATAAGGGTAATGTGTTAAGGTAATTGACCTTTCCTATCTTTATCATCAAAGCCTTTGGGATATTTCTATAAAGGCTTGGAGCTTTTGATGGGCTTTTCCAGAATGTATAGACTCCTTTGCCATATCCAAAGCTGTCCTTTTATCGTCGGTCAGTCCAGAAACTAAAATACCAAACATGGAGTTTAATAAAACCATATAATAGGCAGGTGAAACCTCACCCTTTAACACAGAAATCACCATTTTTGCGCTTTCATCCACGGAGGATACTTTTATGTACTCTGTTGGATAGGTTTTTATACCTACCTCTTCTGGATGAAAGTCGTAAAGTATAATCTCTCCCTCCTTTAGTTCCCCTATGCGGGTTGGTGCGCTTATGGATACTTCATCTATTCCATCCTTTCCATGTACTACAAAAGCTCTTTTTACACCTATCCCCCTTAGGGCAAAGGCTACCTTATCTACAAGGCTGTCTGCAAAAACTCCCAAAAGTTGTCTTTTTGCCCCAGCAGGATTGGAAAGGGGTCCCACAAGGTTAAACAAAGACCTCACTCCCACCTCCCGCCTTGGACCTATTACCCTTTTCATAGCAGGGTGAAAATTGGGAGCAAACATAAAGCCTATTCCCACCTCTTCTATCATAGTCTTTACTTGATGAGGAGTTAGGTCTATCTTTGCCCCCAAATATTCCAAAAGGTCTGCGCTTCCACTCTTTGAAGAAACAGACCTATTTCCATGCTTTGCCACTTTTATACCAAGCCCCGCCAATACAAAGGCTACCGTTGTGGATACGTTGAAGGTCTCCGACATATCTCCACCAGTACCACAGGTATCCACAAGGTTTTCTATATCTTTTACTTGTACCTTTGTAGCCTTTTCCCTAAAGAAGCTTGCCGCTCCTTCTATCTCTTCGGGGGTTTCACCCTTCATCTTTGTGCCCATTATAAAGGCGCCTATCTGGGCATCGGTTGACCTTCCCTCTGTTATATCTTCCAAGGCTTTTATAACCTCTTCCTTGGTTAGATTTTGAAATTCAGAAAGCTTCCTAAGGATCTCTCTCATAGATGATAATTATACAGTCCCCTCTTTCCTTAAGTTCTCCTTTGAAAGGATGTAGCTTTTTCTAACCAAGGCTCTGTTTAGGGCATCCACAAAACCATTAACGCTCGCCTTTATTATATCCACATCTACACCTCTTCCGCTTGCCCTCACACCATCCAATTCAATCACAAGTCTTGATTCCGCTTGGGCGTCTGTGTTGGGTGTCAAAGCCTTTATGGAAAAGTCCAGCAAGGTAGGCTCTAAATTAAGGGCTTTTTGTATAGCCTTTATAATGGCATCCACGGGACCGTTGCCCACAGAGGAGGCAGTCCTTTCTTCACCCTTAAAGGTCAAGACCACTGTGGCGGTGGGTAGGAGTTTGTCTCCTGTCTGTACCTGATAGTGCAAGATCTTTATGGGTTCCTCTTCTTCATGCTTCATAAACTCCTCATACACAAGGGCTTCTATATCTTCTTCATAGACCTCCTTCTTTTTATCTGCAAGGGTTTTGAACTTTTCAAAGATCCTGTCCAAGTCTTCTTCGGAAAACTCAAAGCCCATCTCTTTTAACTTGCTCTTTAAGGCGTGCCTGCCCGAGTGTTTACCCAAAACTATACGTGTGGAAGGAAATCCAACATCCTCTGGAGACATTATCTCATAGGTTAAAGGATTTGCCAAAACTCCGTGCTGGTGTATGCCCGACTCATGGGCAAAGGCGTTATCTCCCACAACTGCCTTGTTAGGTTGTACAAAGCTACCTGTTATCCTGCATAGAAGCCTGCTTGTCTTGTATAGTTCTTTGGCGTTTATTCCCGTGTATAAACCTCCAAAGAAGTCCCTTCTTACCTTCAGTGCCATAACTATCTCTTCAAGGGCAGCGTTTCCAGCCCTTTCCCCGATACCGTTTATGGTGCATTCCACCTGCCTTGCGCCATGTTTTACCGCCATAAGAGAGTTTGCCACAGCCATCCCAAGGTCATCATGACAATGCACGCTTATTATGGCTTTGTCTATGTTGGGTACGTTGTCCCTTATACCTTCTATAAGGTCTGCAAACTCTTCGGGAACTGTGTAGCCCACTGTGTCTGGTATGTTTATAACGGTGGCACCCGCCTTTATAGCCTCTTCTATAACCTTATATAAGAAATCCCTTTGGCTCCTTGCGGCATCTTCACAAGAAAACTCCACATCATCCGTAAACTTCCTTGCGTATGCAACAGCCTTTTTTGCCCTTTCCAAAACCTCTTCGGGAGACATCCTTAGCTTATACTTCATATGGATCTCCGAAGTGGCTATAAAGGTATGTATCCTCTTTTTTTCTGAGGGTGCAAGGGCTTGGGCTGCCAGTTCTATATCTTTTTCAAGCGCCCTTGCCAGAGAGCATATGGTAGAGCCCTTTATCTCCTGAGCTATAAGATTTATGGCGTCAAAATCACCCTTTGAAGCTGCCGCAAAGCCCACCTCTATCACATCCACTCCAAGCCTTGCCAGTTGGTGGGCCATTTGTAGCTTCTCCTCTGTAGTCATAGAAAAGCCCGGTGCCTGTTCTCCATCTCTCAAAGTGGTGTCAAATATATACACTCTTTCCATGCCTTTCCTCCTGTTCTAAATGATAATAATTTGCAATTTAGACTTTGTCAAGGGCTGTTGGGAGGCTGTTTCAAAAAATATACCCCAAAGATGGGCAAATCTAAACTCATCTTACTTAGCAACAAAGATTTAACCCTATTAAAAGACCTTGTGAGAAAATGGTCATTTTCTATGATAAATATCACACAAAAATTGTATATATTGTTGCGCTTCTTCATCGGGAATATCTTTTAGCTTCCACTCCCAGTTGCTCCTTGCCTTGCCCGGTGTGTTTATTCTTGCTTCCTCACCAAGCCCCAAAAGGTCTTGTATTGGTACTATGCAATACTTTGCCACCGACATGTAAGCAAGTCTTACAAGGGCTTCGCTTATGTTATCAGGGGCGTATCCAAGATAATCCAAAAGCCTTGCCCTTTGAAAGGGATCAAGTTCTTTAGAAAACCAATCCCTTATGGGCATGTTATCGTGGGTTGTGGTATAAACCACGGCATTATAGGTGTGATTGTGGGGAAGATGAGTGGAGTTTTTATCAAAAAAGGCAAAGGCTAAGACCCTCATGCCAGGTAGGTTAAAGTGGTCCCTTAGCTTCATCACCTCTTGATCTATGGTTCCAAGGTCTTCTGCTATAAAGGGCATGTGGGGAAATTCTTTCCTTATCCTTTCAAAGAGTTCATAACCCGGTGCCTCTTCCCACCAGCCCCTTTCTGCAGTCTTTTCACCGTATGGTACTTGATAGAAGGCAGAGAAGCCCCTAAAGTGGTCAAGGCGCACAAGGTCAAAAAGCTTCAAGGAGTGTCTTATCCTAAGGGTCCACCAGTCAAAGTTCCTTTCTTTTAGTTTATGCCAGTTATACACAGGGTTTCCCCAAAGCTGTCCTGTGGGAGAAAAGTAATCGGGTGGTACACCAGCCATCACATCCAATTTAAAGATCTCCCTGTTTGACCATACATCCACGCTATCCCTTGCGGGATATATGGGCATGTCCCCTATTATCTTTATTCCCTTTAAATTAGCATACTCCTTCAAAGCCTTCCATTGCTTATAAAAAAGATACTGGGAAAACTTTTCTCTTAAAAGCTCTTTTTCTTCTGCCTTTGGCAGCTCCTTCCAAAGCCACCAAGGGCTTTTTAGCTTTTTATGAATACAAGAAAATAGGGCGTAATCCTCCAACCAATAAGCCTCTTCCCCACAGAAGCTGTAAAAATCCTCATCTTCTTTGAAGTTTTCAAAGGCCTCTTGAAGCATCATATCCTTCTTTTTATAAACCTCACCGTAGGCTATTCTGTTGGAGCTTTCCACTTTTAAGCTTTCAAGGGTATCCTTGCTTATCAAGCCCTCTTGGTATAGAAGCTCTGGGCTTATGAGTATAGGGTTTCCCGCAAACAGGGATATGGAATGGTAGGGAGAGTTTCCATGTATTTCTTCCGTTGGGTTCAAGGGTAAAATTTGCCATAGGCTGTTGCCCGCAAGGGCCAAAAAATCCACAAAGGCGTAAGCCTTGGGACCTAAATCTCCTATGCCATAGTCCGAAGGCAAAGAGCTTATGGGTAAAAGTATTCCAGCTAACCTTTCCACGCCAATTAATTTTATATAATCATGAGGGTCAAATTCCGAATAGCTCTTTACAACAGGGAAGGGAAAAGGTTAAGCAAAGAGGAGTTTATTAAAAGCCCTTCTGCCCTTTACAGGGGTATGAGGTACATAACGGAGTTTAAATACCTTGAGGCTACCAAATGGCTTATGCTGGCACAGGATAGCAAAGAGAAGTATTTACTCCTTGGACTTTTAAACATAGCCCTTGGGCAAGAGGATGAAGGCTTTGAATTCTTAAGGGAAGCCTCTAAACATCCCCCAGCTACCCACTACAAGATCGCCGTAGAGAAGCCCGAGGAGAACTTAAGGGTTTTTATTGAAAGGACAGAAGCCTCCTTGCCTGATTTTCTATTATCCTTGTGAAGGCCATGGGCAGGTCTGAAAGGTCCCTTATCTTTATGCCTGTGGCTTCAAAGTAGTAATCTATGTAGTTTTTCTCCAAGCCCACTCCTATGCCCACCATAGGTATCATAGCCTTCATCTGGTTTATAAGGCTTTTTAACTCCTGTCCTCTCAAGCCCCTTGTGGGCTCACCGTCGGAACAGACAATCATACATCCCTTTATATGCCTTCTTGTGCAAAAAAGTTGTATATCTTCGTAAGAAAATAGTAAAGCCTTCTCCAAGTTTGTCCCACCACCAACCCTATGCAAAAGCTCCAATATCCTTCCCCTTACCATCTTGTAATCTTCGGAAAAGTCCTTTAGCCTTATAACCTTGTCGCTAAAAAGGTCTATGGAAAAGGGCATTCTAAGGCTGTCTATGACCTCGGAGAAAAGAATAAGAGCCTCCAAAGCCCTGTTTATCTTTTCTTCCCTTTTCATAGAGGTGGATATGTCTATGAGTAGCTTGAAGGCAAGTTCTTTTTTCACCTCTTGTTCCCTTTTCATATATATCCTCCCCCTACTTAGGGGCACCTCCACACTCAAAGCCTTGTGGTTTAACCTTTTTCCATAGAAGTGTTTGCCTCCCCACGCTTCTTCTTCTAAGGGCATAAGCCTTCTTAATTTTTTCTTTAAAGCTTCCACGTAGGGCAAAACCTTTGAGAGGGTTTTTTTGTAAGCTTTAAACTCTTCTTTTCCCATCCCGTAGGCGCCTTCATATAGTCTGTCCTCTTGGCTTTTTTCCCTTCCAAGGCTAAAGCCCTCTTGGGGCATGCTTTTTTCTTCTTCCCAACCTTTTATCAAAAAGCTAAGAAATCCCCTGTGTTCTATATCCACCTCCAAGGTTTTTGGCAGAAAGCTTCCTATAAAGGCAAGGTCTTTTTCCGCTATATCTATGTAAGACATCTGTTTTATGTAATCCTTCATCCAATCGGGCAGGTTTCTGAGGTTCTTTAAAATCTCCCTTCTTTTTTCCTCTGGAAGCTCTATGGCCTTGCCCTCCTTGTATTCTTGGATGATAGCTTGCAAGGATTCTGGTAGCTTTTTAAGCAGGTCGGTCATTATCCTTCCCTTGTGGCCCTCCCTTTTTACCTTTCCCCTTGCCTCTTCCAAAAGAAGGTCTATGTAGTTAAGATCTTGTGATCTTTCTATGTAAGCCATATACTTTCCAAAGAGTTCCTCTATAAGCCTTTGGTAGGCTTCCTTGCTTTCCGCCCTTAGGTATTCATATAAAAATCTTTCCAAGTCCTTTGGTAAGGGCTCTTTCCCAAGCCATCCCTTTAAAAGACCAAGGGCAAAGAGATGGTGAGGATAATAGGTATCCATTTCCCTTAACAAGGTTTCGTATTCTTTGAAAAGGCTTGGTTGGCTTGAAGGATGCTTTTGGATGATATGATAGTCTGTCCTTATAGATTCCAAAAGGGCATAAAGAACTAAAAAGTTGGTGGGTGCAAAGCCAAACCTGTAAAATTCTCTCTGTCCCAACTTCCAAAGAAAAAGGTCTGTGGTGAAAAGGTATTCTATTTGGTGCCTTATGGAGTTTAGTATGTCCTCTTCTGGCTTCTTGGAAAGCTCCTGAAGGTAAAAGACTACGCCCGCAGGCTTTTTTGCAGGCTCTGGAATATCCTCCAACTCCCCCTTAGCCCACATCTCTGTAAGGGGCAAATATCTGGGATCATAACCCGCTCCCCATCCCTCATAACTACCTTGAAGCTCTATTCCATACTCTTCTGAAAGAATCTTTTCTATTATGCGCCACTTTTCCTTCACTTTTCTCCTATCACCATTATGGCTCCGGGCCTTTTTATCCTTGGTGCTATTATCTCCATCACTCGGAAATGATGAACCATGTTGGTGGATTCCACATAAGCAAGGGATATATCCATGCCAAGGACAAGGTCCATGTTTTGAGGACCTGCGGATACTAAAAGGGCTTTGCCTTCTGGCATTATGGGCGTGTGATAAACTTCCTTTACAAGCTTCTTTATCTGTTCTATTTCCAAAAGGCCTGTGTTGTGATAAACACGGTTTAGCTTAAAGTAGTCCTTTGGGTTTAGGATAAGATAATAATCACCGTAAAAGCCCTTTTCCGAAAGCTTTGATATGGCAAGGGATACATCGTTAAAGGCATTGCCCAGAACTTCCCAATCGCTTTTAGACATGCTCTGCCTTCCTTCAACTGTTAGTAAGCCTTCTATTTCTAACTTCTGATTTCCATGAATTATAAGGGTGTCTTCTGCCACTGCGGTGGCAAAGGCGGCGGCGCAGGCTTGGGATGTATCCAAGGAAAGGTTGAACTGTCTGTAGTATTCCAAGTCTCTCCAGCTTAAGGTAAAGGGCTTGTATAAGGTGGGGAGGGTTATGTATTTCCTTTTGCCAGTCCTAACTGGCTCGCAAGCTTGGACTTCCTCTCCTGGTCTAACCTCACAAACCCCCGGCTCCACGCCAAGATAAACATCGTAGAAAACAGCTTGATGCCCCACCCCTATGGGTCCCACCACGGGCATAAACCTTCTGCATATCAAGGTCTTTTTGGCAACTTCAATAATAGCCTTTTCAAGCTGTTCCCACTCTTCAAAGGTCAAGGGTGATTGGTCTCTTCCTAAAAACTCCATCGTTTACCTCCTTAGCTAAATTATATGCCAGTATTCTTCAAAGGCTATCCAAGTTTTTGGTATTATCTCTTTGAGATTGTCCCATCTTTTCATGTACTTCTTTCTTTTTTCCGAAGCCCTCCAAAGGCTTGGACCAAAGGTCTCCATCGCTTCCTCTTCAAAGTCTTGCAGTTTATCTATGGACTTACCTGCCATACTACCTGACATTACTGCATTGGCTATGCCGCCACCTGTTATAGGATGGCAAAAGCCCCCTGCATCTCCAAGGAGTACCGCTCTGCCCCTTACCAAAGGCAAAAGACCATCCGCCGGTATCCATCCACCGGTCCTTTTAATAATCTTTATCTCTATAAGCCCTTCAGCCTTTAACTCCTCCAAGAGAATTTTCAAGCTTTCCATAATATTTATAGGATAGGATGGGCAAATGCCAACGCCCACGTTTGCCAAATTACCCTTTGGGAAAAGCCAGCCATAACCTCCCGGTATGTAATGCCTTAGGTATATGAGAAGGTCTTTTGTGGGAACCTTAAGAGGCACTGAGGCCTGTGCGGTGGTTAGAAAATTTTTTGTAGCCTTTCCCGTAAGCCTTGCCACCTTTGACCTTGGACCGTCCGCACCCACTATAAAGTCCGCTTCTACCCAAAAACCTTCCCTTGTATCTATCCTTTCCAAGTAAGCCTTTTTCCCTTCAAAACCTACAAACTTTATCCTAAGCATATATTCTGCACCGTGTTTTTGTGCAAGCTCTGCAATGTGATGGTCAAAGACTTCCCGGTTTAAAACAAAGCCTTCCGATTTGATGCTTACCACCTCTCCCCATGGTGTAAAGCTAAGCATGTCTTCCACCCTTTGGGCTATAGAACCTTCTGGAAAGAACTCTTTAAACTGATGGTAAAGTTGTATAGGCACAAACTCTGCACACTGAACAGGAACACCTATCCTTCTTTTTATATCTACTACAAGAACTTTTAATCCTCTTTTGGATAGTTCATAGGCGCAGGTGGAACCCGCAGGTCCTCCACCCACGATGAGAACATCAACCCTTTTCATTCTTTTTAAAAAGGCTGGAGGGCTTAAAGGCTATTTTTTGCCTGTCTTCCACGTATATTTCTATGCCCGTTTTTGGATTCTTAATAAACCTTCCGCTTAAGCTTCTAAGCTTAAAGACACCAAAGCCCCTTAGCTCAATCCTACCCTTTTCAAGGATTATGTTTGTAAGCTCTTCAAAGAAGCCATCTACAAAGCGCTTTGCGGTCTTTTTATCTAAACCAAACTCCTTACTGAGACTTTCTATTAAGTATGTCTTTTTCATCCTTTTCCTCCACGTAAAAGCTTCTTACCCTTGAACCTTTGCCTATTGCTATTGCCCTGTTTTCCTTCCTATAATAAACTATCTCCTCTGCCTCCACAAAGTTTTGACCCTCTTCCACCCTTGCCCTCCCTATCAAAGTTATAACATCGCTTTTTAGGTCATAAACTACCTTGTCTGCGGAAGCTCTCCGATTTCCCTCTACATACCTTACCTTCCCTTCTGCTTCCATAAGCTTTGCTTTTCGGCTCTCGTCCAAGTATAGAATTACCTTATCCGCAGTCAATAGGGCATTTCCCCTTGACAGCTTTACATTGCCCGTGTATATGACTTTGTCCTTCTCATAGGTAAGGTTGTCTCCTTCGCCCACTATGGGCTGTGCCAAGGCGTAGGAAAAGGTCAAGAGGGCAGAAAGGAAAAATTTTCTCATAGTTCTATTCTAATATAGTCCTTGCTTTGTATAGGGTAATCTGCAAAGGCTTTAGCTTTATTTCAAAGCCTTCTCCCTCTGCCTTGTTTTGACCCTCCAAAACCTCTATCTTCCCATCTCCGTAAAACCTACCTTCTCTAAGATCCATAAAAACCCTTTGACTTTTGGCTATTAGGTCCTTTGATATTAGTTCAACTCCTTGAGAGAGTTCTCCTTTTCCAGTAGTTCTATCTATGTAAGCTTCTCCTGCTTTTAGCATTGCCTCCTCCGATTTTAGTTCTGCATCCATCAAAAGAAGGTCTTTATCCACAACCTTCATATACTTTCCCTTTATGGTCCATTCTATACCTTGTTTGCTGTAAGACTTTATCCTTACCCCTTCAAGGAGATTAACCATTTCCTCCTTTTCCACGTTGGATTTAAAGCTATCCACATAAGACCTAAGCCCGTAAGCAACAAGTACTATCAAAAGGCTAAGGAGAATACTTCTAAGCATAGTAATCTTTTATAATCTCTTCCCACTGGTCTCTTAGCGTTAAAAGAAGTTCAACCACTTCCCTAACTGCCCCCTCTCCTCCTTTGGCTTTTGTGATATAAAGAGCATGTTTTTTTAACTCCTCAGGTGCGTCTTTCACCACCACAGGAAAGCCAACTCTTTTGAGTATGGGAAGGTCTACATAATCATCCCCTACAAAGGCTATTTCTTCAAAGTCAAGGGAGAGCCTTTTTAATAGGTCTTCCAAAAGGGGCAGCTTTTGGTTATGCCCAAGGTGTATCTCTTCTATTTGAAGCTCTTCAAGCCTCTTTAAAAGAGCTTGGCTTTTTCTACCCGATATAACACCAACCCGTATGCCAGCCCTTTGGGCAAGCTTTATACCCAGCCCATCTCTCACATGAAAAACCTTTATCTCCTCACCCTGAGAAGTGTAGTATAGCTTGCCGTCAGTAAACACTCCATCCACGTCCAAAAGGAGAAGCTTTACCCTAAGAGCTTTATCCTTTAGGTCCATCTCATTGATAGCTTTCTTTTAACTTCCTTATCCTCCAAAGGGCTTTGCTGTCTTCGGGTGTTATAAGGCTATAGGCTTTGCCATAGGCTCCAATCCTTCCCGTCCTACCTATTCGGTGTATATACACCTCTGGGTCTTCGGGTATGTGGTAGTTTATCACAAGGCTTACACCTTTTATGTCCAAACCCCTTGAAGCCACATCGGTTGCAACCACTATTTTAACCCTGTCCTCTTTGAAAAGCCTTAGAGCCCTTTCCCTTTGTCTTTGGTTCATGTCTCCATGCAAGGACACCACATGAAAGCCTTTGTTTTTTAAAGCCTCCGTTATCTCCCTTGCATCTTTTTTGGTCTTTACGAAGACTATGACCTTTTCAAGCAAATATTCCCTTAAAAGCTTTTCAAGCTCGGAGATCTTCTGCCTTGAAGAGTTTAATTTTATAAGCCTTTCCTCTATCTTTGGCTTTAGCTCCTCTGTTATAACTTTTACAAACTTGTAGTCTTCTCTTAAATGCCTTTTGGCAAGTTCCTCTACTTCTTTGGGTATGGTGGCAGAAAAGAGAAAGGTCTGTCTATTTTTGGGAAGCTGGGATATTATCCACTCAATATCTTCTATAAAGCCCATATCCAGCATACGGTCTGCTTCATCAAGCACGAAAAACTTTAAACCCTCAAAATCAAAAAGACCTCTCATCATGAGATCTTTTAGTCTGCCCGGTGTTCCTACCACCACATGGGGTTTTATCTTCCAAAGGATCTCTAAATCCTTTTGCACAGGAGTGCCACCGTAAAAGCTAAGGACCTTTAGCCCCTTGTACTTGGAAAGCTGGTAGATCTGCTCTTTTACTTGAAGGGCTAACTCCCTTGTGGGTGTTATTATTAGGGCTGTTGTAGCTTCTTCCTTTCTGGTCTTTTCCACTATGGGAATGCCAAAGGCTGCCGTTTTACCTGTGCCCGTTGCCGCCTGTCCCATCAGATCGTAGCCCTTTAGGGCTAAGGGTATTGCCTCCTTTTGAATGGGGGTGGGCTTTTCAAAGCCCATATCTTTCAGGGCTTTTTGTGTTAGGGGACTCAACTGTGAAAAGTCAAACTCCATAATTCCTCCTTTTTTTATGTACTCTTTAATTATAGGCTAAAATACGCTGAATGAAAAAAATTATCCTTATTGACCGCCACAAGTAAAATATTATAGCCATGAGTGTACTTGTATTCGTAAGTATGACTCCCTTGGGGAAGGGTGAAAGTGTAAGTCAGTACGTGGCAAGGGTTGTGGATATCGTGGATAGATCCGGACTACCTTACGTGCTTACTCCCATGGGTACCATAATAGAGGGTGAAAGCTGGGACGAAGTGATGGCGGTATTGAAAGAGGGCTTTGAAGCTCTTAAGAAAGATTGCCCCCGTATTTCCATAACCATGAAGATAGATTATAGAGAGGGCAAATCAGGCAGGCTTCAAAGTAAGGTAAAGTCTGTGGAGGAAAAGATAGGAAGAGAAATAAAAAAGGTAATGTAAAGTGGCTATAAGGAAGTTATCAAAGAAAGATTTAGCCTATGGGCACTTATACCACTATTCTACCCAAGAAGTAGAGGCTCAGGAGATGTTCCCCGGTCAAGAGAGGGTAAAGTCGGCCTTTGATATTGCATTAAAAACGGAGCTTGAAGGTTACAACCTTTATGTCTCTGGTCCGGAAGGCATTGGAAGAACCATATATACATTAAAGGTCCTTAAAGGCGCTGCAAAAGGTAAAAAGAAGCCCGAAGACATATGTTATGTGAATAACTTTGACAATCCACTAAAACCAAAGCCCCTACTGTTGCCCGCTGGCATGGGCAAAGCCTTTGCCCAAGATATAGACAGGGCTATAGAAACTCTAAAGGAGGAAATTCCAAAAGCTTTTGAAAGCAAGGAGTACGAAGAAGAAGTTTCAAGGATAACAAAGAAAATAGAAGGTAAAAAGGAAGAGGTAATACAAAAGCTTACAGAGGAAGCCCAAAGGTACAATTTAGGAGTAGTTTTTACACCGGCAGGTATAAGGCTATTGCCTTTGGTGGGTAGAAGGATTATAACAGAGGAAGAGCTTTATGCAAACCCAAGGCTTCAGGAAAGTTATGAAAGGAATATATCCGAGTTTGAAGAAAAGTTTAGAGACTATATAAGGTCTCTTAGAGAACTTGACCATTCTTTATCGGACCAGATATTAGAGCTTAGAAACCGCGTAGCCAAGTATGTGATAGATAAGGTGTTTTCAAGGTTTGAGGAAAAGTACCTATACTACGATGGTCTATCCGAGCATATAGAAAGGTTAAAAGAAGAGCTTGTAAAAAATGCGGAGCTTTTCATATCCTGGCATACATCAAAAGGGAATGTAGCCTTTCAAAGGATGCTGGAAAAGTCCTTTAATCCCTTTAGAGTAAATGTTTTGGTGGATAACTCGGACCTTGAGGGAGCCCCTGTGGTTTTTTCCGAAATTGCCACCTTTCAAAGTCTTTTTGGAAAGATCTTTTATACGGCAGAGATGGGAGTTTTTTATGCAGACCATATGAGCCTATCGGCGGGTAGCTTACATAAGGCAAGGGGAGGCTATTTGGTGTTAAGGACAATAGACCTTCTTAAGAACCCTCTTCTGTGGGATGCCTTTAAAAAGGTGCTTATGCATAAGAAGATATACATGTCTTTTCATCCCCTTGAGGATACTCTGTTGCCCCTCGTAGGTATAAGTCCAGAAGCCTTACCTGCGGACTTTAAAGTAGTACTTATAGGCGATCTTTATCTTTACTACCTTTTATACAACTACGACCCGGAGTTTAGAAGACTATTTAAAATAAAAGCGGATTTTGACCCTATAGTGGAGATAGACGAAGAGATAATAGAATCCTTCCCAAAGATAATCAAAAAGATAGTAAAGGAAGAAGGGATAAAAGACCTTTCTGCGGATGCCCTTTCGGAGCTTTTTAAATATGGCGTTGAGCTTTCTGGAAGTAAGAAAAAGTTCAACATGGTCTTTGGCTATCTTGTGGATATTATGAGAGAAGCCAACAGCCTTTCTAAGGATGGAGAGCTTATAAGGGGTAGGGATATAAGGGAAGCCATAGAGAAAAAGATTTACAGGTCCAACCTTATAGAGGAGAAGATAAGGAAGGCGATAAAAGAGGGCAAGATAATTCTGAACGTTGAAGGGGAAGAAATAGGGCAGATAATGGGCCTAAGTGTTATAGACCTTGGCGATTACAGCTTTGGAAAGCCTACAAGGATAACTGCATCTATCTATATAGGCGACAGAGGAATTGTAAACATAGAAAGAGAGGCGGAATTGAGCGGCCCCATACACTCAAAGGGGGTTTTAATACTAAGCGGTTATATAGGTAGAAGGTATGGCAAGGATATTTTCTTGCACCTTTCTTGTACCTTGACCTTTGAGCAAAGCTACGATGAAGTGGAAGGCGATAGTGCTTCAATGGCAGAGCTTCTAGCTATTCTTTCGGCAATAGCGGAGGTTCCATTAAAACAATACATAGCAGTGACAGGTTCTGTAGACCAATTGGGCAACGTACAGCCTGTGGGAGGCATAAAGGAAAAGGTGGAGGGCTTTTATAAAGTTTGTAAGATTTACGGATTAAAAGGTGTGGAGGGTGTTATAGTACCACAAAGAAACTATGACAACCTTATTTTAAGCGATGAGGTACTTGAAAGCATAGAAAAAGGTGAGTTTTCCATATATACCGTTGAGACTGTGGATGATGCCATAGAGATTTTAACAGGTATGAAGGCAGAAAGATTTCATGAAATAGTAAAGAAAAAATTGATAGAGCTAAATAAGAAAGCGAGTCAAATTAGAAAAGGGAAGGGATTGGAAAGATAAATTAACTGTAAAGTCAAAACTTTTATGCAAGTAAATCACGGGAAATAAAATACTTGAATTAACATTGACATCTCCATAACATATATCCTCAGCCATGTTAATTCTTTTTTGTCTTTTTCTGATTTATACAGCACAGGCAGGGCAGATAGAGGAACTCATAGAGTACGCTTTAAAAAACTCACCAAGGCTAAAAGTTTATGAAGAGTTAAAGGCTTCCACAAAACGTAGAGAAGAATATTCAAAAAGCTTGCAAAACCCATCCCTATCCTTTGGTTTAAACAACCTACCCATTATCAGACCCTATCCCAGTGAAGAAGAGCCTATGAGTAGTTTTTCCGTAGGCATAAGCCAGATGTACATGCTTCCTATAAAAAGGGAAAGGGAGTCTCTTATGGCAAGGGCTGAAGGGGAATTTTTGGAGGCGGAGCTAAAAGCTGTAGAAAGGGAGCTAATTAGAGATATAAAGCTAAAGTATTTAGAATGGCTTTACACCTTTAAGGAGGAGGAGCTTTTAAAAAGTATTCTTAATGAAATCAAAGCTTTGGAAAAGCTTACAGAAGAAAACTATAAAGTGGGTAAGGCAACCCTTGCAGATATACTTCTATTAAAGGCAGAAGCCCTAAGGGTGGAGAGGGACATAAAAGGACTTATTGAAGAAAGGAGGATTATAAAGGAAGAGATAGATAGCCTTGTGGGCAAGAGCTTTGAGCTAAAGGGAGAGGATTTTGAGGTAAAGGAGATAGACCTTGAAGATGTGGATATGGAAAAGACAGTCTTTTTAAAGGCCTTGCTTGAAGAGAGAAAAATGCTTTTGGCGGAGATAGAAAGGCGTAAGGTGGAACACCTTCCTGACATAGAGCTTATGGCGGAGTATATGATAAGACCGGGGCTTGAGAACATGGTAAACCTTAGGGTAGGCTTTAGCATACCTATAAGAAAGTCCAAAAGGGAGGACCTTCTTGTTCTTGAAAAGGTAGAGGAGCTAAAGGCTAAGGAGTGGGAGATAGAAG
Source organism: Aquificaceae bacterium (assembly GCA_046292245.1). Classification (GTDB taxonomy): domain Bacteria; phylum Aquificota; class Aquificia; order Aquificales; family Aquificaceae; genus Pampinifervens. Next base: position 1,027 of record JBKBRK010000012.1, on the reverse strand, counting down.
CATTAAAGCTAAGCTTAAGAAGGGAGATAAACTCTTTGAAGATAGAAAAAGAAAGGGTAAAAGGCTTAAGGGCTATTACTGAAGAGCTTTTAAAGGAAAGGGAGAGGGAGCTTAAAGCCCTTGAGATCTCTTATGGATTTGGTAAGGCAGACCTCAGAGACCTTATAAGGCTTTATAGGGAGCTTTGGGAGATACGCATGAACCTTTTGGAGCTTGAGAGGGATTTAAAAAGCCTTTCAATCAAGGCGGAGGTATACCTATGAAAAGATTTGCAGTCATTGTTTTGGCTTTGGTAGCAGGGTTTGTGGTAGCTTTATTTAGTCTTTTTTACTTTAAAGATAAAAAGGCTGGAGTACCAAAGGACTACAAGCTTGTCTTAGCCCTTGAGGGGGAAGGTATAAAGCTAAAGCTTTACACAAGGGATGGAAGCCTTAAGGTGGGTAAAAACTCCATCTTTGTGGAGACAGAGCCAAAGGTAAGGGTTGAAAGCCTCTACTTTTATATGCCACCCATGCCCGGTATGGGTGAGATGAGAGAAGATGCCACCCTTAAAGAGGTGGAAAGAGGTCTCTATCAAGGCTTTGTTGATCTTAGTATGGCAGGCTCTTGGCAGTTAATAGTTCAGGTAGAAGGAAAAACTATCAAAAGAGACCTTTCCATACCCTTTGGCGGTGAAGTGGAGCCTACCAAGAGAGAAGAAGGCATAAGTGTAAGCCCGGAAAAGCTACAGCTGATAGGTGTGCAAGTTCAGGAGGTGGGAAGGCAGGAGCTTGTGGAAAGCTTTTATTCAGTGGGCTATGTCTCCTATGACCTTTCAAAAACTTACGAGATAACCCTTAGGAGCGATGCGTGGGTCCTGGATACCTTTGGAAGGTTTGAAGGAGAGCTTATAAAAGCTGGAACACCACTTATGAGGGTATTAAACCCGGATGTGGAAATAGCAAAGGAAGAGCTAAAGCTTGCCAAAGAGATTGGGAGGAAGGAGCTTGAAGAAGCAGTTTTAAAGCGCCTTGAATACTTAAAGGTT
>JBKBRK010000011.1:0-26842 GCA_046292245.1 Aquificaceae bacterium | reverse complement strand
GTAAGGAGGTCTTTGGGCTATATGCCCGAAAAGGAAAAGGTCTTTGAAGCTATACTCCAAGGTCTAAAAGAAGAATTAAACATAGACTTTCAATGGGGAGAACTCACAGAAGAAGAGCTTAGACTCCTTGAGGAAAAGAAGGACTACTTTAAAAGCGATGAGTGGATATTCCACGTTAAAAAGGCTCCCACCGATAGTGAAATGCTCTTTGGCATATATCGATGCCCCGGTGGAACCCTTAGGGTGTCTGCCAAGGTAGACCTCCAACGCAAGGTCTTACAACAAGTTATTGTAAACGGAGACTTTTTTGTAAAGCCCCAGAGGCTTATATACGACCTTGAAGCTTATCTAAAACATACACCAATAAGTGATGTGGAAAAAAGAATAAGAGAGTTTTTCTCCCAGAGGGAATGGGAGGGCTTAAACCTTAATGTGGAGGATTTTGTGGAAGCAATTCTTTTCCCTCTTAGAAAAATAGAAGGTATTGATCTGGGAATAGAAAAAAAAAGTTAAATAACATAATCGCCTCTGTAGGTGGTAGGCTTATAGAGAACCTCCAAAAGGCAAAGGTTATGCTGCTTCCCTATTGTGCCAAGCCTATTTGGTGCGATTATAGACATCTTGACGACTGCGGAGAGTGTGGGGGGTGTACGGTAGGAGATGCCTACAGGCTTGCCTATCAAAAGGGCATGATACCCACCACCATAACCTCCTTTGAGCTTTTGAGAGATACGCTTTTATGGTGTGCCCGAAAGGGCTATACCTACATAGGACATTGCTGTTATGAGTTTTATGAAAAGAGGTACGAAATTTTCAAAAAAGCTTCACAAGAGGGAGCCCATGGTGTGCTCTTTGATATTGTGGGAACCACGTGTTATAGCCTTGGCGTAGAAGAAGAAGAAAAGGCATACCACGGGGAGTTTACGGTGGAATTAGACCTTATAAAGGAAGACCTATACAAAAGCCTATCCATAAAAAAGGATGAAAATCAGAAAGAAGATAAAAGAGAAATAACCTTTGATTTTTCACCTTTTCTTATAGACTTTAAACCAACCTACTACAAAAAGCCAAAGGCTGTACCAACGCCAGAAGAGGACAGGACAAGGACCTCTATGCAAAGGGAGATATTCCTTGGAGAGGCAACTCTTGAGGACAAAGTTATAAACTATAAGGAAGCTCTGGAAACCCTTGCCCAATGGATAAAGGAATCGGAAAACCCCACTCTTGTGGTAGGACCTCTGATCTTTTGGGATTTTGGCCAAAGGGAACTCCAAGAGAAGGCAAGAGCCGTAAGGGAGCTTATAGACAAGGTGGGCAAGTTTAAGGTAAAAATACTTCCCGATTACAAACCCAAGCTTAGAAAATATGACCCTCAGGTGGAGGTGGACCCTCCAAACCCCCATCATGCCCTGCAAGGGCACGACCTTACTCTACTTGTGGGGGTACATTGCTACAGGACAGACTTCGTCATAAGGATGTTAAGAAAGCACACCAACACAAAGATAGCCACGCTGTGCGGACTATACGGACATCCCACCGCCCATCTTTCTACCAGTTTTACCGATGCGGAAAAGATAAAGGATTTGTTAAAACTTCTAAAATAATGTATAGAATTAGTGAGCTTTGATATTTTTTGTTATGATATAATTGAATGCTGGGAGGATTAAAATGGCAAAAATTTACTACGACCAAGACGCTTCTTTGGAGCCTTTGATAGGAAAAAGGGTAGCCATCCTTGGCTATGGTAGTCAAGGACATGCCCATGCTCTTAACCTAAGGGACAGCGGTGTAAAGGTTATCATAGGTCTCTATGAGGGTAGCAAGTCAAGGTCAAAGGCTATTGCGGACGGCTTTGATGTTCTTAGTCCCGAAAGGGCAACGCAAGAAGCGGACATTATTATGTTCCTAACACCCGATACAGTACAGGCACAGCTATATAGAGAAAGCGTAGAACCTTTCCTTGACTCCTCCAAAAGCCTTGCCTTTGCCCATGGCTTTAATATACACTTTAGGCAAATAGTTCCACCGAGGGACGTGGATGTCTTTATGGTGGCTCCAAAGGGTCCTGGGCATTTGGTGCGTTGGATGTACGAAGAGGGCAAAGGCGTGCCAGCTCTTATAGCGATATATCAGGATGCTTCGGGCACTTGCAAAGAGAAAGCCCTTGCCTATGCAAAGGCTTTGGGTGCCACAAGGGCAGGAGTTATAGAAACTACCTTTAAGGAAGAAACGGAAACAGACCTCTTTGGTGAGCAGTCGGTTCTCTGCGGTGGTGCAACAGCCCTTATAAAGGCAGGGTTTGAGACCTTGGTAGAAGCTGGCTATCAGCCAGAAGTTGCCTACTTTGAATGTTTGCACGAATTAAAGCTAATAGTAGACCTTATCTACCAATACGGCATAGCGGGTATGAGATACTCCATATCGGACACGGCAAAGTATGGCGATGTCACTCGTGGCGATAGGATATATGAGGTGGTAAAGCCCCTTATGAAAGAGATATTAAAAGAGATCCAAAGGGGAGAGTTTGCTCGTGAGTGGATACTGGAAAATCAAGCGGGAAGACCTGTCTTTAACGCCTTACTTGAGAAAGATAGAAATCACCTAATAGAAAAGGCGGGAGAGGAGCTAAGAAGGATGATGCCTTGGATAAGCCATAAGGAGCTAAAATGAACCTTACAAAGAAAAGGGAAGCCTTAAAAAAGGTATATACGCCCGTGGGGGTTGCCTTTTACAAGCTTCACTTTCCGCCAAACCTTATAACCCTTATAGCCATAGCCCTTGGTATGGCTTCTGCCTACGCCTTTTATCATGGAAAGCTCCTTACAGGTGCCAGCTTACTTTTACTTTCTGGAGTTTTTGACCTTGCAGATGGTATAGTGGCTCGCCTTTCTGATAAGGCTTCCAAGTTCGGTGCAGTTTTTGACTGGTTAGCGGACAAATGGGTGGACGGCTTTGTTTTTGGCGCCGTTGCCTACCTTTATGGGGGACCTCTTACCACTATAACGGTTATAACCGCTTCTATGCTCCATTCCTTTATAAAGCCTGTGGTTTATGCGGAGATAGGTTACGAAGAAAGGATAAAGGGAAAGATAAAAGACCCCTTGGAAGGAGTGGGCTTTTTTGGAAGGCCTGAGAGCCATCTAACTCTTATAATCTTTGTCCTTTTGGAAAGGTTTCATGCCCCAGTGGGTTTGGAGTTTGGTATAAAGCTTATAGCCTTGCTAACCTTGGCTTCTTTGCTTATAAGGATCCTTTACCTTTATAAAAACTACGGGAGAGAGTACGAATGAGACCCTATGTGATAATAGTTTCTGAGGTTAGCGTAGATGGTAAATTAACCCTTTACAGGGGGGCTTCCAGCAAGGAGCTAATGACCCTTATGGACCAAGAGGCTTACAGGTATTTACATGAGATAAGGGCAAAGGTGGATGGTATAATGGTGGGCTGTGAGACGGTAAGGACAGACAATCCAAGCCTTACAGTGAGGTATGCAGAGGGCAAAAACCCCACAAGGATAATACCTTGCTCCACCGCAAACGTGCCCACAGATGCCAATATCTTCTCAAAGGACGCACCCACCATAATAGTTACCACAAAAAGGGCGCCCCAAGAGAGGATTGAAAAGATAAAGGCTGTGGGGGCAGAGGTGATGATAGTGGGTGAAGACCTTGTAGATTTTGATAGGCTTTTGCCCATGCTTTACCAAATGGGGATAAAAAGCCTTATGGTAGAAGGGGGAGCTTCCATAAACTGGGAGTTTATAAAAAGGGGCTATGTGGATGAGATAAGGCTTATACATCTTCCCGTTATAGTGGGTGGTGAAAATGTACCTACCCTGGTAGGTGGAGAGGGCTTTAAAAGCCTAAGGAATCTATTACATCTAAGGGTCAGGTCTCACTTTAAAAGGGGCAATCACCTGATAACCGAGTGGGAAGTGGTAAGGTAGTTATTTCTCTTCCAAAATTAGAAGAGCCTCCGGTATTTGAGTGCCGTTTACAAAAACGCCCTCTCTAATAAAAAGCTTTTTAACGGTGCCCTTTACGGGCGACCTTATGGTGCAATACTCTATAAACTTTTCCATCCTTTCAACTTGTGCCTTCAAGGCTTCGTATTGATATAACTCCTTTTGGTATTTACTCTTCCAATCCTCGTATTCACTCTTTGATAGCAGTCCTCTGTTAAAAAGCTCCTCATACCTTTTATAGTCCTTTTCTATCCTTTCAAGGAATACCCTTTGAGCCTCCATCTGAGCTTTTAAATTATCCCTTTGGGTGATGTAAAGGGAAGGGTCTATAACCACTAAAAGGTCTCCCTTATTAACCCTTTGACCCTCCTTTACCAGAACCTTTTCCACCTTTCCTTGCACTATAGCGGACACCTTTATCTCCTTGGCGTAAGAAGAAAGTAAAAAGAAAAGGATAAACAATAAAGGTCTCATATATAACATTCTATCCCATGAGTTTTTTAAACTCCCTTTCAAACTCCTCTGGGTTTTCACACACCACGAAAACTTCCTGCACAGAAGTGCCATTTTTGTATAGGAGCTTATAACCAGTTTGAGTTCTATACTTTAGGAAAAGCCCCTTTGACCCTCTTCCTCCCTGTTGTCTTGTAATAACGCCGGGAATGATAGCCTTTACAGAACTCAGCTGAGAAAGGCTTTTTAAATAATCCTCCAAGCCCTCCAAAAGGTGATGTTCAAGCTTTATTTTGTTTTTCCTGTACTTTCCCATAGTTATGAATATACGCTTCAATCTGTGTTAAAATTAATCCCTAATGTATTCTATACTACACCGACACAAAAGCATAGCGGTAGCCATTATAACCGTTGCATCCGCCGGTTTTTTCCTTTGGCTTTTCTTTACAGGCGGATTAACCGACATAACTGCTCCTTCCAAAAGGTGTGTGGCAGAAGTCAATTCTGGATGTATTACTTTAAGGGACTACAGAAGGGAACTTCTCAAGTATTCAGACCTCCTTAAAAATCCACAGATGGAAGCCTTGATTAAGGACCAAGTCCTTTCAAACCTTATAGTGCAAGAGCTTTTGTACCAAAAAGCCAAAGACTTATCTTTGGTTGCCAGCGACGAGGAGATAGTAGAAACCATAAAATCAGACCCTACCTTTCACGAAGGAGGTCTTTTTTCCTCTTCTAAATATAAGGAAGTGCTCTCAAGGGTTGGCATGTCCCCAGAAGAGTACGAGGAGTATTTAAGGAAGCTGCTAACCACTCAAAAACTCCTAAGGCTTATAAACAACGCCCTTTATATTACAGAAGAAGAGCTTAAGATAAACCTTTTGGCGGACTCTACCCTTTTGAAAGGCAAGCTTTATCTAATTACCCCCTTGGAAGTAAAGGCTCAATACATCCCGACCGATAAAGAGCTTTTGGAATACTACCAGAAAAACAGGGAGCTCTTTAAAAAGCCCGAAACAAGGATAGTTTGGGTTTGGAAAGAAAAAGAAAAAGATAAAGCCCTTGCCCTGTACAAGGATTTAAAAAATGGAAAAGAGCCCCAGGGATACACCCAATACCTTTTGCCCCAAGAGGAAGCCAAGTTAGAAGGTATTTTGAAAGGAGAAGTCCAAAGGCTTACACCACAGGATAGGGCAAGTACCTTTAAAGAAGGAGATCATTATGTAGTAGTGTATTTAAAGGAGGTCCAGCCCGCAGGCTATGAAGATTATGAAAAGGTCAAAGAGAAGGTAAAGGAAAAACTTATAGAAGAAAGGGTTCAAGCTTTAGCAAAGGAAAAGGCAGAGGAGCTTTTTAAAAACCTCAGGGAAGGTAAGGAGGTAAATTTAAGGGCTTTGACCTTTTCCGATACACCTGCCATGCAGTTAAGTGGCATACTTAGAATAAATCAAGAGGATTTAATTAAGATAGTTTTATCTAAGGACAAGGTTTTTGGACCTTATGCCCTAAACCAGGGCTATGGTGTGTTGTTGATAGAAGAGAGAAAAAGTAAAGAAGTAAAGGAAGAAGAGAAAAAGGAGATAGCGAAAGATCTAATCAGTCTTAAGTTTCAAGCGGTACTTAGCAGGTACATAGAAAAGCTTCAAAAGGAAGCCAAGATAAAAATAAACAAAGAGCTTTTAGGAGGTGGTTGAAATGGAAAAGAAGTGGAGAACAGCCATAACCCAACACGTGGGGCATGAAACCTATATAAGGGGCTACAGGCTTTTAGACCTTGTGGGCAATCTTACCTTCGCTCAGGCTATCTATTTAATACTCAAAGGGGAGCTTCCTAATGAGAAAGAATCCAAGATGATGGAAGCCATGTTTGTCTCCGTTATAGACCATGGAATAGCTCCACCTTCGGTGATCTCCGCAAGGGCTGTTGCCTCCGGTGGAAATTCCTTGAACGTGGGTGTTGCGGCGGGTGTTCTTGCCTTTGGCTCTGCCCATGGTGGTGCCTTAGAAGATGCCATGAAGTTTATACAAGAGGGTGTGGCAAGTAAGAGACCTGTGGAGGATATAGTTAGAGAATACTTGGAAGCCAAAAAGCCCATACCCGGTTATGGACACAGATATTACAAGGACTTTGACCCAAGAACCAAAAGGCTAATGGATATAGCCAAAGAGCTTGGTTTTTATGGAACACACTGCCAGTTTGCGGAGGAGGTCCAAGAGGAGATAGGAAGGCAAAAGGGCAAAAAGCTTGTCCTTAACGTGGACGGTGGCATTGCAGCGGTTGCCTCAGAGATGGGCTTTGATTGGAGGCTTGGAAAGGGCTTTTTCATCATAGGAAGGGTGCCCGGGCTTGTTGCCCATGTTTATGAGGAGCTAACCATGGAAAAGCCCTTCTCCAAAAGATTGGATGAAGAGAAGGAAACCGAGTACATAGGATTACCACCAAGGGAGCTGCCAGAGGAGTTTAAAAAGGTTTGATCCCCCTACGGGTAAACACCATATATCATATCCAAAAGCTCCTTGGCTCTTTCCTTGTCTATCTCCTTCAGTTCTTTATAAACTTCCCTTGCCTCTTGGATCTTGCCCGCCCTGCTGTAGGCAACTCCAAGCTTAAAGAGAAGCTCTGGGTCCTTTGGCTTTTTCCCCAATTCCACTTTTAAATCCTCTATGAACTTTTCCAAAAGACCCTCACCCATCTTGCTAAAAACTCCTTTGTAGCCCTTATCCATCACTTCACTCCATAGAATTGATAATTTAATCCCCTTATCCTCTCCAAGTTTTCCAAAAGGATGTCTTCCAAGTAGGCATTGTGAGACAATACCAAAACCTGCATACCAAAGCCGCCCTCTTCCATAATCCCGCGTGCCTCCTTTAAAAATTCCCTTAGGATTTCGTCCTGTTCTATTTCAAAAGGTGCTCCAAGAAAATGGTGGCTTATACCAAGAAAGCTTCCCGGTCTTACTCGCACCGTAAGTCTTATAGGGTTTAAGCTCTCTATAAGCCTGTCTTTTTCCAAAGCATACTCAAGACCGAACATAAGCATGGCATCCGTTATTAGATACTTACAGGAAAGGGAAACAAACTGCCTAAAACCACTCTCTTTAAAGTCAAGCTTTAGATTGTCCCTTATCGTTTCCACCCAGTGGGGGTGGGGGTTTTCCAAAAGCCAAAGTATCTTTTCTGGATAAAAACTATCCCTTTCTCTCCTTCCCCAAAACATGGTGATAAGGGGCATTGTTTTAAATATAGGCAAATATTCCTTTGCAGGGGCGTATTTCCATACGCCCCGGGCTTACGCCTATTTATATTCCCTTTCTATCTTTATAGCTTGGTTGTTTGCTATTTTTACTTCTACATACCAACCGCTTTGTAGTTGCGAAAGGCAAGCAGAACCAGTTATATACACATGCTTTTGGTACTCGCAAACCGTGTTGGCAGTTATTTCTATGGGGTTGGGATAGGTGTTTATGTTAAAGGTGTTGGAGCCTATGGCTGTTACATTCCCTTTTACCTTGATGTAGGGCTTTGGACTGCCATAATTTGGCCCGCCCATTTGGGTCATGCATTTATAAGATCTTTCCGTTTCTATCTTTATGGCTCCAAGGCTTGTGGAATTTGCAGGATCAGAGTCCGTTTTTACCTCAATACACATACCGCTTTGTATATGATTAAGGCATGCTGTTCCCAAATGGTAAGCTCCCTTTACCTCGCAAAGGGTGTTTTGGTCCACGTTTATGGTGTATGTTCTGTTTATCCACGTGCCTGTTATTGCAGAGTTTTGAACTCCTTGGGCTGTGATGTAAATTTTCCAATAGCCCTGCGGATAGCTTTGGGGTTTAAGGGGCATCATTTTAACCTCTCTAACCTGCCAAGGGTTGGTGCTCTCGTCTACGTCAAAGTCCTTTAAAACAAAATCCACCACCAGCCTACCGGTAGATGAGGGCTGTACTGTGCCGTTAAACCTTATATAGCATCTTGTGTTATCACATTGCACAGTGTTTGGCTTGTTGGGCTTTTCTTGCATAGGTGTAAAAATGGCAGGGTGATCATTGCCAGAGGCGTCTGTTATTGACATGTTTTTATCCATTACTACCTCAAGCCTGTTGTAGGTCTGATTTTGTATGTTTGAGGTGTTTATGTACTGGAGAAGTCCCCTAAGCTTGCTTAGGTCTACCTCAAGCCCTTGGGAATTTGAGAATATAGTTACTTTACTTTGGCATTGATTATCGGAGCATAGGTTTACTTCATAAACCTTTACAAGAACAGAAGAGTATGCGTCCGCCGGGCTGTCGGTGAAGAAAAGAGATAAGCTGACTGTGTTGGTAGAGCCGTCAGCAGTAGAGCCACCACCGCCACAGCCCCCTAAAAGGGAACCAAGTAAGGGTAAAAGCGCTAAGTACATGGCTTTTTGTTTTTTCATGTTTAACACCTCCTATCAGTATTTATTATTAATATCTTTAAGGCATGAAAATTAGCCATAGATTAATAAAAATACATCGGGCGAGAAATTCCCTTTTTATCGGTAGCGCAGGCATTCTTGCCTGCGATAAAAAGACAGGCTGGACGCCTGAACTACCAGAATTTTAAATTTTTTGTGGCAGTCAATGGTACCCTACAAAGGATAATTCTTCACCAGGCGTATGGATTAAATAATATCATATTTTTTACCCCCCCAAAAAGAGGGGGGTAGGAGGAGGTGAGCCATGGGGATTAGCTGGGATTAGGATATAATAATATAGCATGGAATTTACAAAATTGCAAGGCTCTGGAAACGATTTTATCCTAATAGACAACAGAGACCACAGAGTGGAAGATTTTTTGCAAAGGCTAAGACTTGACATAAAGGACTTTGTAGTAGGCCTTTGCAAGCTCCATAGGGGTATAGGTGCAGACGGTCTTATACTCATAGAGGAACCAGAAAACAGGGAGAATCATTTTAAATGGCGCTTTTTTAACGCAGATGGTTCTGTGGCGGAAATGTGTGGCAATGGCTCTCGGTGTGCGGTAAGGTTTGCCTATGAAAAGGGCATAGTGGATCAAGAGGTTAGGTTTGAAACCTTGGCAGGAGTTATAAGGGCGTGGGTTTTGGAAGATGGAAAAAGGGTAAAGGTACAGCTTACAAAACCCTATGGCTACAGAGAGGTAGAGCTTGGGGTGGATGACAATCTTATATCTGGCAGTTTTATAAACACGGGAGTGCCCCACTTTGTGGCGGTGGTGGAAAACTTAAACAAGGTGGATGTTAAAAAATTGGGAAGAGCCATAAGGTTTCATAAGGAATTTGAGCCCAAAGGAACCAACGTGAATTTTATAGAACCCATATCCACAAAAGCCCTGAAGATAAGGACCTATGAAAGGGGTGTGGAAGCAGAAACCCTCGCCTGTGGTACCGGTGCAACGGCAAGCGCCTTGGTGGCATACATAAAGGGCTTGGTAAAGGAAAAGCCCATTGAAGTTTATACAAAGGGCGGGGAGCTTTTAAGAATAGACTTTGATCATAACATGGAAGAGGTTTTCCTTGAGGGTGGAGTTTGTAAGGTTTTTGAGGGCTTTTTTACAGAAGAGGCCTTTTGTATGAGATAGCTCAAGGATTAAGCTCCCTTGAAAAGTATAATTTGTTAGCATGGCAGAGATAATAGTGGCACAGCATGCGGGCTTTTGCTTTGGAGTAAAAAGAGCCATAAACCTTGCGGAAGAAGCCTTAAAGGATAAAAACGGTAGGATACTTAGTATGGGTCCTTTGATACACAATCCCCAAGAGGTAAAAAGACTTGAGGAAAAGGGCCTAAGGCTTTTAAAGGATGAGGGAGAAGTTCTCCGAGGAGACAAGGTTATAGTGCGTTCCCATGGCATACCACCTCAGAAGGAAAGGCAGCTACTTTCAAAGGGAGTACAGATTATAGACGCCACATGCCCCTTTGTGAAGGCTGTGCATGAAGCGGTGATTAAGCTTTGTAAAGAAGGCTACTTTGTGGTGGTAGTGGGAGAAAAAAACCATCCCGAGGTGGTGGGTACCCTTGGCTACCTACAAGAATGCGGCGGTAAAGGCGTGGTGGTGGAAAACAAAGAAGACCTAAGGGAAGTTCTTGGAAGGGATAGGGTGGGTGTTGTGGCCCAAACCACTCAAAACGAACAGTTTTTCAAAGAGGTAGTAGGAGAAATCGCCCTTTGGACCAGGGAATTAAAGGTTATAAACACCATATGCAACGCCACCTCCGAGCGTCAAGAGGATGTTTATAGCTTGGCTCCACAGGTTGATGTGATGATAATAATCGGCGGTAAAAACAGCGGGAACACAAGAAGGTTGTATGAAATAGCCAAAAGTCTAAACCCCAACAGCTACCATATTGAAACCTCTCAAGAGCTAAAAAGGGAATGGTTTGAAAGGGCAAAAAGAATAGGTATAACCGCAGGCGCCTCTACACCCGATTGGATAATAGAAGAGGTGGTAAGCAAGATAAGGGAGTTGTTAGTATAATTTTTCCCCCATGAGATACTTGCTACTTTTAATCTTATCTTTCACCCTTTCCTTTGGGGACGACCTTTATACGGAGTTTATAAAATCCCAGGTTAAAGAGATCCCTCTAAACAAGGCTATAGTTGTGGGAAAGGGCACAAGGGAGCTTATAAGCTTTATAAACCCCGACTGTGGGCATTGCAGAAAGGAATGGCAAGCCCTAAAACCCCATCTAAACAAGGTAAAGATCTATATTTTCCTTTTACCCTTTAAAAGCTTTCCAGAAAGCCATGCAAAATCCTATTACATAGCTTGTTCAAAGGATAGATTAAAAGCCCTTGATGAGGTCCTTTCGGGAAAGTTTGACGGGAAGCCACCAAAGGTAGAGGAATGCCCCTTGGTGCAGGAACACATAAAGGTGGCAGAAAGGTTAAACGTGCAGGGAACTCCCTACAACATAATCCTTGGAAGCTACAAGGTTATAGAGGGCCACAGCCCCGCCTTGCTTGAAAACCTTGGGATAAAATGATCGTGGTTGTAATGGGACTTTCGGGCTCTGGAAAATCCTTTTTGGCAAGTATATTAAACAAAGACTTTGGCTTTGAATGGATAAGGAGCGACCAAATTAGGAAAGAGTTGGCAGGCATTGAGCCCAACAAAAGGCTAAAAGTACCCTACGGCGAGGGCATATACACAAAGGATTGGACCAAAAGGGTCTACGAGGAGATGATAAAAAGGGCAAAGCAGAAGGAGGGAAAGAACATAGTCTTGGATGCCACCCTTCTTGAAGATTGGCAAAGGGAGTTGGTTAAAAAAAACTTTCCTAACGCCCTTTTTATTCTTGCGCAGGCGGAAGAAGAGGAGATACTCAAAAGGCTAAAAAGCAGACAGGATATATCCGACGCAGACATAGAAATATACCTAAGACAGAAGGAAAAATTCTCTTCACCCCATTATGCCATTCCTATAAATACACAAAAAACCTTGGAAGAGCTTAGGGTTGAGTTGAGGGAGCTACTCCAAAGGTACGGTTATAAAAGCACTCCATAGACTTGTTTATAAAGTCTCCATCTCCAAGCCTACAATCGGGGTCTATTCCCTTATCCCCCGTTATGCTTTCACCAGTAGGTAGCTTCATCTCAAAGGTCACCAGCCTTAGAACCCTTCCACAGGACTTGAGAGTGTAAAGATTGCTACCCACGTATTTTCCCACGGTGTTTTCTCCAAGGATGAGGGCTTTTGCATACCTTTTCAAAAGCACCGTAAGAAGCTCTGCGGCGGATGCAGTTTGCTTATTTACCAAAACTATTATGGGTTTGTTAAAGGCTTCTTTGCCCTTAAAGGTATATAGTCCAAGGTTCTTATTTCTTCCCTCCAAGTAAAACATCACACCTTCCCCACCTATCAACGTATCCGCTATGCTTTTGGCAACAGATATCAAGCCACCGCCGTTATCCCTTAGGTCTAAAATTAGAAGGTCTATGCCTTCTTCCTTGAACTTTTCCAAAACCCTTTTAAACTCCTCTGCGGCAGGCTGTGTAAAATTGGCAAGTTTCACATACCCTATCCTTTTATCCTCAAAGCTTTTAACCCCAAAATCCTCAATTATTGGCACCACAAACTCACCCTTTTTGACAGAAAGACTTATAAATAAGCCATCTCTTATGAGGTCTATTTCAACAAAATCCTTTGCCTCCCTTATGGCTCTTCTCCATTGGTTTTTATCGCTTATACCATTGATAGCCACTATCAGGTCGCCCTCCCTTATCCCATACTCTTCTGCGGGCGAGCCCGCAAAGACTTTTTTCACATAACCCCTATCATCCCACCTTATGCCTATTCCCACCATCTTTGAACTAGAATACCAAAGCCTATCCTCTTCTTGCCTTGTTATGGCACTCCATCTATCACCTATTTTCCTTAAATATCCTATAAATTCCTCTTCACTCTTCCAGTCAAAGCTCTCTACCCTATCTCTCCATAGATAATCCCTTTCAACAAGGGCTTTTATCTGGGATAGGACTTCCTCCTTTGAACACTCCTCCGCCAGTGCTATCTGAAAGAGCAAGAGTATAAGCAACAAAGGCAGCATACCCATATGGATAATAAATAATATAGTACACACCAAGTGAGAAATTCCCTTTTTATCGGTAGCGCAGACATTCTTGCCTACAATAAAAGACAGGCTGTAAGCCTGAACTACCCCCTACAGGGGAATTTTTTACCAAGCATACATGGAGGATTTTGTGGTAAAATTAATTAAAAGGTGTAATTTTTTATAGGAGGGTAAAAGATGAGAAAGCCACATGTACAGCCTACAAACACGGAGAGAGTGGTACCAGAAGGAAATCTTCTAGTTTCAAGGACAGACTTGAGGGGTGTGATAACCTACGCCAATCCTGTCTTTATAGAGATCTCTGGATACTCGGAGGAGGAACTTCTTGGCTATCCTCATAATATAGTGCGACATCCCGATATGCCAAGAACAGTCTTTAAGGTTCTGTGGAGCCATATTCAAAGTGGTGATGAGTGTTTTGCCTTTGTGAAAAACATGGCAAAGGATGGCAGCTTTTACTGGGTTTTTGCCCATGTTTATCCTATCGGGGGCGGATATCAAAGCGATAGGGTGGGGGTGTCAAAAAGGGAAATTTTATCAAGTGTTATAGAGCCTTTGTATAGAAAGTTAAAGGAGATAGAAGTTTCCTATGGCTTAGAGAAGGCGGTAGAATATCTAAACAATCTGGTAAAGGAAAAGGGCTTTAGAGAGTATAATGAATTTATCTTAAGCTTACAATTAAAGGAGGTGGTCAAATGAAGGGTATGTCAAGCCTTACAAAGATCCAGGCGGCAAACGCCTTATCTATACTTGTATTTGCCATAGCCCTGTTGGTAGAGCTCTATAAATATGGCTTTGAATGGATAAGGGTTATAAACCTCTTTAATTTTCTCCTCGCTTGGTTTATATTTGTTAACGTCTTAAAAATAAGAAAGTTTATAAGGGATATATCCAACGTGGTTTATAAAACCGCCCATGGAGATTTGGGGGAAAGGATGACCAAGATCAAAGAGGGTGGAGAGCTAAGAGAGCTTGCTTACAATATGAACCTTCTTGTGGATGAAGTACAAACATTTATCAGTGAGATATTCTTTTCTATAGAAAAGGCTTCAAACAGAAAATACTGGAGAAAGCCAAACGCTTATGGTCTTGACGGAGAATTTAGAAATGTGGTTGAAAGGCTTAAAAATCCCCTAATGGCTATGGAGGAGAATGATAAGTTTATTCAAAAGGCACTTCTAAACGAAGAGATTTCTCAAATAGGAGGTGGAATAGCTGCAAACCTTGTGATAATTCAGAAGGATATGGAGAAGGTTGTGGAGGCTTTGGAAGCGATAAAGGTTAACAGCGAGAAAACTTTGGCGGTTTCAAAGGCGGGGTCAAAGGAAGTTGAAGCCATCATTGGGGATCTAAAAGAGGTTATAGATATGATAGTGCTATCCAATAAGGTTATAGTTTCCTTGGCGGAAAAAAGTGCAAACATTACAGAGATAGTCAATCTAATAAAGGATATAGCAGACCAAACAAATCTTCTCTCTTTGAACGCAGCCATTGAAGCGGCAAGGGCGGGTGAGATGGGAAGGGGCTTTGCGGTGGTTGCGGACGAAGTTAGAAAGTTGGCAGAGCGCACCCAAAAGGCAACTGACGAGGTTTCAAAGGTTATATTAGACCTCCAGAATCAATCAAAGGAAACAGAAAAGGAGTCCGAAAAGATGGTTGAAAAGGCAGAAAGGTCGGCTCAGTCAATCGGAAAATTCAAGGATATAATAAAAGAGTTTGAAGAGTCTGCCCTACAAACTCAAGCGGCAGCCCTTACAACTAGCGATAGGCTCTTTATGACCAGCAAAAAGTTAGACCATATAATCTTTAAGAATAAAACGTACTCAGCCATAGTAAGCGACAAGTACGAAAATATTGCTTTGGCAAGACACACAGAGTGCAACCTTGGCAAATGGTATTATTCCGACAAGTCTGTCAAATATAAAGATAGGCAAGCCTTTAAGGATATGGAGCAATACCACGAGCAATTCCACAACTTATCCATAGACCTTATTGAAAAGTTGAAAAAGGGTGAAATAACCAGCAAGGATAAGGATAAGGTATTACAAACCCTTCGGGCAATAGAAGAAAACAGCATGAAGATCTTCGAAAAGCTTGACGAAATAGTGGAAGAGGGGGTAAAAGCATGAGACATGAAGAGTTTAATAGCTTGGCTGAACTGGTAGACCAGATTAAAAAGGTTGCAAAGCAGAGCAACCTTCTTGCTTTGAATGCAGCCATCGAGGCTGCAAGGGTCGGAGAAGCTGGTAAAGGGTTCTCCGTGGTTGCAAGCGAGTTTAGAAAGCTTGCGGATAGTACAAACAAGATAGCTTTGGAAATAGAGGCGGTGATAAACAGGCTAAAGGAAAAGGTGGAAAAGGAGGGTTAGGCTATGGCAACCTATGACCTGCCTGATATCTTGAGAACAGGCCAAAACGAGCTGGAGATCGTAGATTTTAGAGTCTATGAAGATAAAGGGGAAAGTACATATGAGTGGATCTTTGGTGTAAATGTGGCAAAGGTTAGAGAGATTTTGGTACTGCCCAAGCTTACAAAGGTACCAAACATGCCAAAGGAAGTGGAGGGCATGGTAGAAATTAGGGGAGAGCTTATCCCCGTTGTAAACCTTGTGGGATGGATGGGTATAAAAGAGCCAGAAAACATGAAAAAATATCTCATCTATATGGAGTTTTTAAGGCAAAAGGTTGGGATAATTATACATAAGCCAAACAGAATAAGAAGGATCTCCTGGCAGGATATAAAGGTTGCACCACAAGTTTTAAATGCCAAGCTGAACGGCAGGATAACTGGTGTAGTGGATATTGAAGACGGGCTTTTGCTTATACTTGACTTTGAGGGAATACTAAACGACCTAAACCTTCTACAGATATTTGGAGGGCTTGAGGATAAAGAAAAGCTTAAAAGCAAAAAGATCCATAGGATCCTTTTGGCAGAAGACTCATCTGTGGCAAGAAAGATAATAACAGATATCCTTACCTCCGCAGGGCATGAGGTTATGGCTTTTGAAGATGGTAGATTAGCCTGGGAAAAGCTGAACGAGCTCTTTGAGGAAGCCTCAAAGCAAGGTAAAAATATAAGAGAATTTGTGGATTTAGTGTTAACAGATATAGAAATGCCAGAAATGGACGGCCTTACTCTCACCAGATTGATAAAGGAAACGCCAGGCTTTCTAAACCTTCCAGTTATTGTGAACACCACTTTATCCGACGAAGCAAACAAACAAAAGGCTCAGATGGTTGGAGCAGATGGTTATCTGGTGAAGTTTGATGCAACTCATCTGCTTGAGATAGTTGAAAAGTATGGGGGGAAATGATGATACCTGAGGAATTGAGGGAGATATTCCGTGAATTTCTGATAGAAGCTGGGGAGCACGTAGAAAAATTAGAAAACAGCCTTTTGAAGCTTGAGAAGGATCCAAACAACATTGAACTTATAAATGCAGCCTTTAGAAGTATGCATACACTAAAGGGTGGTGCTGGCTTTTTGGGACTTACCGCCATAGTGGAGGTTGCCCACAGGGCAGAGGATATCCTTGGAAGGATAAAGGAAGGCAAGCTGAGCATAAACACGGATAATCTAAACGTACTTCTCAAGGCGGTAGATTTTATAAAGGAATCCTTGAAGTTTTACGAAGACGAGGAAGAGGTCCTTGCTCCTACGGACTTGATAACAAAGCTTTCCTCTGTATTAGAAGGTTATTCCCAAAGCGCCAGTACCTTAGATGCTTTGCTTGATAAATACGAGCTTTCTCACCTGAAAGGAAAGCCTATTGAGGATATTTTAGAGGAGCTTGTCCTGCTACCTCCCAACAGAAGGCCTTCAGAGATAATAGATTTTATTGACAGAATGCTTTCGGAAGAAACAACGCCTCAAAGCATTATACAGGAATTGGACAAAGAGACAACTCAAAAGATGCTGGAGATGGTAGAGGAAGAATTAGATGATAAACCGATTTTAACTCAAGAAAAACAGACCCTAGTCCAAGAAAAACCAGAAAAACAACAAGAAAAGGCCAAGACAGAAACCGCCGCAAAGAAGGAGAAAGAGGAAGAGAAGGTTTTAAGGATTGATGTAAATAAAATAGAGGCTCTTATGAATTTAGTTGGTGAACTGGTTTTGGATAGAAACAGGCTTTTGAGAACCATAGCAGAAATGTCTCAGAATTTACCCCACAATAGATATATAGAAGAGTTGGAATCTATCGCCTCTTCAATAGATAAAACCGTGGGAGACCTTCAGCTTGCGGTAATGAAAACAAGGATGCAGCCTGTTAAAAGGCTCTTTCAAAAGTTTAACCGTGTTGTAAGAGATTTGGCTCATCTAACAGGAAAGCAGGTAGAGCTTATTATAGAGGGTGAAGATACAGAGATGGACAAATCTATACTGGAAAAACTTGAAGAGCCCATGGTTCATCTTATCAGAAATGCCCTTGACCATGGAATAGAGTTTCCCGACGAAAGAAGGGTTCTTGGGAAAAACCCCGTCGGAAGACTAAATCTTAGGGCTTACTATCAAGGAGACAGAGTTTATTTAGAGGTGGAGGATGATGGAAAAGGTATAGATATACAAAAGGTTGCCCAAAAAGCCTTGGAAAAGGGGCTGGTTACCAAAGAACAATTGGAGAAGATGACGGAAAAGGAGATTTTAAGGCTTATCTTTGTTCCTGGTTTTTCTACAAGTGATAAGGTATCTGAAATATCGGGTAGGGGAGTTGGGATGGACGCAGTAATGAGTATGGTAATAAACTTCAGAGGAACCATAGACGTTTGGAGCGAAAAAGGAAAAGGAACAAGGGTATCCATGGCCTTTCCTCTCACCGTTGGCATTATAAGATCTTTGCTTGTATCTGTTAATAATAGAAGGTTTGCCATTCCCATTTTCTTGGTAACGGAGATCATACCCGCAGAAAACGCCGATATTAAACTCCTTTCTGGTAGGAATGTGCTTTTGCTTAGAGAGAATGCCCTGCCTCTTTTGAATTTGCACGATATACTTGGATTAGAAAGGTGTAATATAGGTTATATAATAGTTTGTCTAATTGGGAATCAAAGGGTTGCCCTCACCGTGGAAGATCTGTTTGGAGATGAGGAAGTGGTAGTAAAACCTCTTGGAAGCATCTTTGGGGATATAAACGGCATCTCTGGAGCTACGATCACCGGTGATGGAAAGGTGGTGTTTATTTTAGACATTGTGGAGCTTTTGAAGAATAGGAACTTAAGAACGTAGGGGGTTATAAGATGGACATCGTAAAAACGGAGAAAAAAGAGAGTATCTTAGAAAAACAAGCTAAGAAGAAAATTCACGAATTTTTGGCTGTATATTTAGAAAATGAATTCATGGGCATGCCCCTCAAAAGGGTGCTTGAGATATCTAAGATATTAGAGCTATTTCCCGTGCCTCTTACTCCCTCTTACATAAAAGGGGTGATAAACCTTAGGGGTGAGATCATTCCTACAATTTCCATTAAACATATAATGAACATTCCTCAGAAGGTTCAGCCGTCAAGGTTGATAATATTAGAGACTCCATATGGTAAAGTTGCAGTAGAGGTTGACTCTGTGTATGGTGTGGTTAAAATAGAGGAAAACATATTAGAACCAAACCCTATGACTACCATATATAGTGAGTTCATATCCAATGTTGCTCAAATAGATAAAGGGTTTATTAGTATAATAGACTTGGATAAAGTTTTTCATAAAAGGATGTGAGGCTATGGGCAATGTGTTTTTGATGGATATCATCAACTTCATTAATAACAAAAGGATGGAGATATTTCAGGCAATGTTTCATAAGCTTTATGAAAATTACAAAGGGGATCTGGACGGGTTTATAAAGAATTGGTTTGTGGAGTATTCATATGGGAAACTAAGAATTTACTTTGAGGAAGATGTATTTAGAGATGATTTTGAGTTGTTTTACAGGAAAAGAATAAATACTATAAAGGCATATATAAAGGCGTATTGGTCATACTGCTCAAATCCTTATAAAAGACCAAGCAGTATCAAAGAAGCTATGCTGTTTTTTGATTTGGAAACTTTGGACGAAAAAGAGCTAAAAAAAAGATACAGAAGCATGGTTAAAATGTATCATCCAGATACTAATCCCGATAAAAAATTGGCAAACGAAAGGCTTAAGGAGATAAACCATAATTACCAAATGCTGGTTGCATACATTACAAAACTAAAAAAAGGAGACTTTCTATGGCGGATAAAGACATGAGGAAATTAATTGTAACTATCTTGAAAGAAATTAAAATGCTGGAGGACAAAATAGAAGACATTGCATATGCTGCTAAGTACACCGGTGAAGTTGCCACATCCAGCATTTCTGAAAGCTTGCGTGAGGTTATAAAATTTTCCGAAGATAGCACTAAAAAGATACTTGACAACATGGATAAAATTTATGAGAATTCAAAACTTATTGAAGGATTTCTAAAAGATTTGGCAAGCTTAGATCTGGAAGCAAAATACAAAGATAAGCTTACTCTAATAAAAGAAAAGAATGATGAAAACAAAATTTTTCTATCAAAAGCTTACGAACTCTTTTCCTTTCAAGACCTGTCCAGCCAGCAGTTGAACCAAGTTATCAAATTACTTGAAGATACAAAGAATAAGTTGATAGAATTGGCAGAGCTTTCTATTGAGAACTTAAATTTACCAGAGGATAAAAAGAGTGAAGCTGTTGGAAAGGTACATGAACTTTTATCTGGAGATAGAATTAACCAAGATGAGGTAGATGAATTACTTAAGGAGCTTGGACTATAGGAGGTTAAGATGGGTTTTCCGCCGCAGACAAGGATTTTAACTGTTGATGATATGGCAACTATGAGAAAAATAATTAAGAGCTTGTTAAACCAGCTTGGCTACACAACCGTAGAGGAGGCAGAGAATGGAAGGGATGCTCTTTATAAACTTAAGCAAGGTAAATACGATTTGGTGCTTCTTGACTGGAATATGCCAGAGATGGACGGCATAACGCTTTTACAAGAAATAAGAAAAGATCCAGAGCTTAAAAGCATCCCAGTTGTTATGGTAACCGCAGAGGCAAAGAAAGAGAATGTGTTGCAGGCTATACAAGCAGGAGCAAATAATTACATAGTTAAGCCCTTTACTGCTGAAACTTTAAAGGAAAAACTTGACAAAGTGTGGCAGCAGATAAGCGCAAAGAGCCCTGGCGCATAGCTTTTTTTATATAACTTCCACCCATTAAAATCATCGGGTGATCAATGAACCGCCTTTACGAAGGATAATTTTTCACTCGGCGTATGGTAGTATATAATTGTTTAACCAACTCTTAGGAGGGTAGCATGAAGCTACACGAACATCAGGCTAAGGAACTCCTTAAAAGGTATGGTCTTCCTGTACCGGAGGGAAGAGTGGCCTTTAGTCTTCAGGAAGCTCTGCAAGCGGCAGAAGAGCTCGGTGAGTTTCCCCTTGTGGTAAAGGCTCAAGTGCATTGCGGTGGAAGGGGCAAGGCGGGCGGTGTAAAGCTTGTTAAAAGTATGGAAGAACTCCAGCAGGCGGTTGAGGGCATGCTTGGAAAGGTTCTTAAAACCTTTCAGTGTCCGGAAGGAAAGCCCGTTAGCAGAGTATGGATAGAAAAGGCTACCAACATTCAAAAGGAATATTACCTGTCTATAACCCTTGATAGAGCTGTTTCAAAGCCCGTTTTGATGGCTTCTGCAGAAGGTGGGATGGAAATAGAAGAGGTGGCAAAGGAAAAGCCAGAGGCTATACATATGCTTCACATAGACCCAGCCCTTGGCCTTATGCCCTCTCAGGCGAGGAAAATAGCCTTCCAGCTTGGATTGCCCGTTAATGATTTTGTAAAAATAGCCCTGGCCTTGTACAGGGCTTATATAGAGTTGGATGCAAGCCTTGTGGAGGTAAACCCTCTGGTGCTTACCAAAGAAAACACCCTTGTGCTTCTTGACGCCAAGGTAGATATTGACGACAATGCCCTTTTAAGACACAAAGACCTTGAGGAGCTTGAGGATCTAACTCAGTTGGATCCCCTTGAGGTGGAAGCAAAAAGGTATAGCCTAAACTACATAAAACTTGATGGAAACATCGGTTGTATGGTAAACGGTGCGGGGCTTGCCATGACCACTATGGATATAATAAAGCTTGCCGGCGGAGAGCCTGCAAACTTCTTGGATGTGGGAGGTGGTGCAAACGTGGAACAAATAGCCAATGCCTTTAGGATCCTGATGGCAGACCCCAATGTTAAGGCGGTCTTTATAAACATCTTTGGCGGAATTTTAAGGTGCGACAGGTTGGCAAAGGGTCTTATTGAAGCGGCTAAGATGGTGGAGATAAAGGTGCCTGTGGTAGTAAGAATGGAGGGCACCAACGTAGAAGAAGGTAGAAAAATATTGGCAGAATCTGGTCTAAACTTTATAAACGCTGTGGATATGTGGGATGGAGCCCAGAAAGCCGTAGCTTTAGCATCAAAAGGAGGTTAAAAGATGGCTATCCTCGTGGATAAGAACACAAAGTTGGTAGTACAGGGTATTACAGGAAAGGAGGGATCTTTTCATGCTACCCAGTGTAAAGCTTATGGCACCCAAGTGGTGGCAGGGGTTACCCCCGGAAAGGCAGGACATAGGGTAGAGGGCATACCCGTTTTCAACACGGTGGAGGATGCGATCAAAGAAACAGGCGTTAATTGTTCTCTTATCTTTGTTCCCCCTGCTTTTGCCGCCGATGCCATAGTGGAAGCCTTGGATGCGGGCATAGAGGTTATAGTTTGTATAACGGAAGGGATACCCGTAAGGGATATGATGATGGCAAAGGATTACATGAAGAAGAACTATCCCAATGCCAAACTTATAGGTCCCAACTGTCCAGGTGTTATAACTCCGGGTGAGGCAAAGGTGGGTATAATGCCAGGCCATATCTTCAAAAAGGGTAATATAGGTATAGTATCAAGGAGTGGAACCCTAACCTACGAAGCTTCTTACCAGCTTACCCAGTACGGATTGGGACAATCTACCGCGGTGGGCATAGGAGGAGACCCAGTACACGGCCTTTCCCACAAGGACGTTATAGCCCTATTTAACCAAGACCCAGAAACAGAAGCTATCTTGATGATAGGTGAAATAGGTGGAACAGCAGAAGAAGAAGCTGCAGAGTTTATAAAGGAACACGTTAAAAAGCCTGTCTTTGCCTACATTGCAGGTATAACCGCACCGCCGGGAAGACGTATGGGACATGCAGGGGCTATAATAAGCGGAGGAAAGGGAACGGCACAGGCAAAAATACAAGCCCTAAGAGAGGCAGGAGCTACCGTTATAGAGAACCCTGCCTTTATCGGAAAGACCGTAGCAGAGGCTTTGGGTAAAGTATGATTAAGTTTATATTGATAAGCTTAAAATGTGATATACTTTATTAACCTTAATCAAGCTATAGGAGGTTAAAGATGGCTTTGAGGACAAAAGTAGACCCAGATACCTGTACTTCTTGCGAGCTTTGCTATGATAGAGTGCCAGAGGTTTACAAGAACAGAGGCGACGGCATTGCAGAAGTGGTAAATCCCGCAGGAGATGGTTGGATGATAGTACCTGTGGAGTTGGAAAGTGAGGTGAAAGAGGTCACCGACGAATGCCCCAGCGGTTCCATCATAACGGAAGAAGTTTAGAAGTAAAGATTGACATAGATACCTGCACTGCCTGTCAGTTATGCTACGATAGACTTCCACAGGTTTTTACAGATAGGGGGGATGGTATCCCCCTTGTTGTTTTTAAAGTAGCCATAAGAGATGTAATAGAAGATCTTTTACAAGTGGCAGAGGACTGTCCAAGCAACTCCATATTGATCCCTTGATGGAAGTGGGCAATTGGTGGGTTGCCCCTACATACGACCTCTTCCTTAGCGTACTATAACCTTTCTATGATACTCCTTAGTATTTCTCTTTCCAAGGGCGAGCCAACCTTTGGTAGTATGGTATCCAGTACGAGGTCTTTTACCTTCCTGTATTTGTTTAGCCTTCTGGCGCACCTTATGGTGTCCCTTATGGAAAAGACAAAATCAACAGGCTCTTCTGATTGCTGAGTTTGGTAAGCTCTGTAGGCCTTTCTTATTTCATTGGCTATCTTTATGAGTTCAAAAAGCTTCCACAGATGCTCTTCCAATCTTTCTATCCCTTCCACTTCTTTAACCCTTAGGCCATTAATAACCCAATGCCATGCGTAGAAAAAATCCTCGGAATTTAGAGAGGAAAACTCTGGCACGTAATCCTTTAGTATGAGGGCTTCATCTGCGTTGTATATGCCTTCTTCTTCAAAGGGTGGATAGTCTATAAAGATAATGTCCGCCCTTGATTTAATATCTTGGGGAAGCTCTGATACTCCAAGGTAGTTTTGAGGGTTCATACCCCCCACCAGTATAACATCCCTATGAGCCTTTATAACTTCACCGCTGGGCAATGTTAAATACCTTCTGTAGTCAAAGAGGGGGTTAAAAAGCTTTACCATGCCTGCCGGCAAGGTGTTTATCTCATCAAAGTATATGACCGCTCCAGGAGTTTGTAAAGCCTTCACGAGGTCTGAATAAACCCTCTTTGTTCCTCTTCTTGGGTCAAACTCATAAAGGTAGGTTATGTCTTCCTTTTCCATTTTGGAATTGCAAGGCACTATGTATAAAGGTCTGTTTGTAAGGGCAGAAAAGACCTCCACCAAGAAGTTTTTACCCACGCCCGCATCCCCTTCAAGGATAAGGATGCCCTCTGAGTACATAAGCTGTTCCTTTACAAGGGATGCAAACCTTTGAAGGTTTTTTACAAACCATGGAGTTTCTTCATAGGAGACAAAAAAAGGCACCCTTGGAGGTTCATAGGCATAAAGATTCCTTAGATGTTGTAAGTACCTTTTTACCCAAAGGGGTAAAGCCTTTAACTCTTCCTGGGGCAAAAGGTTGGTATATCTCTTTGGTTCCAAAAGAACTCCATCCTCCCTTTCAAAGGCTATCTTTGCATAGACCTTCTCTCCTATAAGAACCCTGTCTTCAACCTTCACTCTCCACCTTAGCCTTTTTCTATCTCCGGAGAATATGGGAAAGTCCTCTTCACCAAAATAGACTCTTGAATTCTGTGCCCTTATTCTGTACTTTCTTAACCTATCCTGCAATAGCTTTTCTTGGATAAGACTTCTTAACTTTCTTTTCCCTTCCTCTTGTAGATCCCTTGGAAGTCTCTTTAAAAACTCTCTAAATTCTTTTATCTCCTCAAGGGCTTCCCATTCCCTTGGGTCTTCTTTGGAGGTATTTTGTAGAGCTTCCTCTGCCTTTTTGAGATTTTCTTGCAATCTTTTTTGAAAGTAATTTTTTATTTTGTCCCTAAGTTGGTTTAGTTTTTCAAGTTTTTCTCCTTCTTCAAGCCTTATACCTTCTTCTATCTCACTTAGGTCTTCACCACTTACCATGCCCCTTAGGAGTTTTTCTTCCATGCTTCTCAAAAAGGCTTCAAACTTAGCATTTTCAATGATTTTTTCCCCTTCAAGGATCTTCTCCCTTAGGCTTACTATGGGCATATCCATAGATATGAGCCTTTTGTACTCTTCCAGCTGGTGTGGATCCAAATGGGAGTCTAAGTTTTTTAACTTTACCCTTAGACTTTTTAGCTCTTCTTGGGCTTTTTTTACCATCCGGAACTGTTGATCTTCTGGATAGACAAAATCCACAAGGTTTGTTCTGATAGCCTTCAAGGGATAAAGGGCTTTATCCTCTTCCCTTTTATAAAGGCAGGTATATATAGTTCCATCGGGGGATACTCTTACCACTGAATAGCCAAAGCCTTCAAAAAGATGGATAAATTCAAGGCTTGGCAGGTATATAAGTCCCAAGCGGTTGTCTTCTGCATCTGCAAGGAATAGAAAATCCCCGTCGGGAGAAAGGTCCATATGGGATACTTTTATGGGAGTTGACATCTCTTCCAAGGGAGATTCCAAAGAGTGATCGTATACAAAGACCTTGTTCTCTTGGGATAGTATTATTCTATCCTTTAGTATTAGGACACCCTTTCCAGAGGGATGAGGAAGTCTTTTTATGAGTTCTCCTGCCAGGTCGTATAGGGCTACCCCCTTTGTGCCGGAAAGTAAAAGCCTATTTCCCACAAACCTTAGAAGTTTTAGCTCCCCTATGTCTGCCTCACTGTAGGAAAAGACCTTTTTAAACTCAAGTCCCTCTGACCCAAAACCACCGGAGATGTCTATAATATAAACCCTTTCTCCTACAACGCCGTAAGCCAAAAGGTTTTTGCTTATGTCCAAGCCAGAGGAAGCCCTAACACCTTCTTGCGTAGTTCTAAAACTCTTCCATTCTTTTGTGTTCCTTTTGTCTTGGAGGAGATAAACCACCAAATAGGGTGGAGTTATAAGGGCCAAATAATGGTCTTTAAAAAGAATATCCGTTACTACCTGTGCTGGTGGTCTGGAGGGCAGGCGGTGGATGTTGCCCTTCCAATCATACAATTGAAGTATTCCGTGCCTTCTTCCCACCAACAACCAATAGCCATCTTGGGATATATCCAAGGCTTCAATCCAAAACTCCTCTATCCGTGCGTCAGGATCCTTCTCCAAAAAGTCTTCCAAATAAAGCTTTAATTCTCCCTTTGGTGTGGTTATGCTCAAGGTGGAAGGAGCTTCCTCCTTTTTCCCAAAGATCTTGGCAAAAAATCTCATAGCTTTAAAATGATAACCGGTGGAAATAAAAAGGGACTATGATTTAGCTTATCTTGAGTCTTTGAAGGGAAAGGAGAACATGAAAAGGGATTGGGAAAATCTACTTTTGGCGCAGGAGGGCAAAAGGAGTTTTAGGCTATACACTTGGAAGGAAAAGACCCTTAGCATAGGTTATTCTCAGGCTTTTCTTGACTTTCCAATAAAGATGGTTAAAAGACCTACGGGTGGTGGTGCCTTGTTGCATGGTTGGGATGTTTCCTTTTCTTATGCGGGACTTAGAGAAGAATGGGGCAAAAGCTTTACAAGGATCTACGCCAACTTTATGGGGCTTCTTTTGGAGGTTTTGAGGGATTTTGATAGCTCCTTTGAGATGAGTGGCTATAGGGGAGGCTATGAGGATTATTTTTGCTACTTTTATCCTACCCTTGGGGAGATAACCGTAGAAAACAAAAAGGTGATAGCCTGCGCCATGAGGCTTATGAAGGATTCTTTTCTCATACACGGAAGCTTCTTTTTGGATATGGACTATGAATACTTTGAAAAACTTACAGGTATAAGGAAAGAAAGATTAAGGGAAAGGATAATCACTTTTAGGGAACTGGGATTTTTTCAGGAGGATATAGAAGACCTTTTAAGAAGCTTTTACCTTAAAATAAACTCATGCCTTTAGCCATTACCCTTTTTAGACTCTTTTTAGTAATACCTACCCTTTTTGCCTTGGAGGAAGAGAAGAGGTTTTTGGCGAGCTTTCTTGTGCTTTTGGCGGGCGTATCCGACTGGTTGGATGGAGACGTAGCAAGGAAAAGGGGAAAGGTTAGCCACGTGGGAGCTTTATTGGACCTTTTGGTAGATGTGGTCTTTTTGCTTTTGTTGTTTAGAGAGCTGTCTGTTTCCTTTTTGAGAAGTCTTGCGGTGGAGAAGGGTTATATAATGGCCGCTTCTTATATTGGTAAGGCAAAGGCTTTTTTTGAATTTTTAGCCCTTTTTGCCCTTACTTTGAAGCTGGGCGTGGCTGGGATTTTTCTTTGGATCTCTGTGTTTTTGGCTTACGCATCTATGTATGATTATGTAGTGAAGTATCTAAGGTATCAGGGTGGAAATAGTATATATCCCTTACTCTATCTTTGAGGCTTTGGAGATATTCTTCGTAGTTGTGGCTGTCCACCAATACAAGGTCAA
>JBKBRK010000010.1:0-28154 GCA_046292245.1 Aquificaceae bacterium | reverse complement strand
GCAATTGGTACCAGAGTTTAAAGTCTCCCAGCATGAGCGCAACAGGCATGTGTTGGAGATGGTAAGAAGAGTTATAGGATGTGGTTACCTAAAGCCTAACCACAAAAATTCGCAAGATAAAACTTGGGTGCTTGTGGTAAGGTCGCGAAAGGACCTTATAGAAAAGGTAATCCCTTTCTTTGAGCGATATCCACTGCGTACCACAAAGAGCCAAGACTTTGAAAAGTTCGCTTACATTGTGCGTAAGATGGAAGAAAAGGAACACCTCCATCCAGAAGGCTTTAGGAAGCTTTTGAAGATAGCCCTGCAAATGAACAACCACGGAAAGTATAGGCGCACAGGTAAGCACAAGCTCCAAACATCATCTGGAACCCTCAGAGACTGTACGCCGGACACCCTTTCGTAGCCAAAGGGTGAAGATACAGTCCGAACTGCGTGGCGACACGCAGAGGCAAGTCGAAAGGCTTGCCCGCCCTATCTTCTCAGATAGGGTCAGTAGGCATCCGATTGGATGCCGAAAGTAACAGATTGTCGGTCCCTATCCGCCGCGGGCGCAGGAGTCTTGAGTGGGTCCGTCCCTAGTACGAGAGGACCGGGATGGGGCAGGCTCTGGTGTACCGGTTATCTCTCCAGAGGTAGCGCCGGGTAGCCATCCTGCTACGGGATAAGCACTGAAAGCATCTAAGTGCGAAGCCCACCACAAGATAAGGACTCCCTGAAGGGCCGTGGAAGACTACCACGTTGATAGGCAGCAGGTGGAAGCTCCGCAAGGGGTGTAGCCGAGCTGTACTAATAGCCCGTTTGACTTGCACACCTACAGGAAGGAAAACCTATTGAGTTGCCAAAAGCTTCCCTCGGGACCATAGCGGAGGGGAAACACCCGGTTTCCATTCCGAACCCGGCAGTTAAGCCCTCCAGCGCCGATGATACTGTGCCGGGCGAACGGCACGGGAAAGTAGGTCGTCCCGGGGGTCTATATTTATATATATGAAACTGATAATTCTCTTTGTACTTTTCGGATTGCTTCAAGCCAAAGAAATAAGGGTAGGTTTTACCGCAGTTATCTCCAAGGAAGACTTCTATACAGTATACCGATTCTTAGACTATCTATCAAAAAAAACAGGACTTGACTTAAAACCAGTTTTTGCTAAATCCTACGATGAGATGGATTTTTTCCTTAATACGGGGCATGTCCATATAGCCTACATATGTGGAGCGCCTTTTGTGGATGGATCTAAAAGGTTTGGATACCAGATACTCGCTGTTCCGCTTTCTGAGGAAGGTCCAGTATATTACTCCTACGTGATAGTTAGGAAAGAAAAGAGACATAGTTCTATCTTTGAACTCAGGGATAAGCCCTACGCCTTTTCTGACCCAAAATCCAACTCTGGCTCCCTTGTACCCTCCTACATCCTTGCAAAAAAAGGCTACAAGCCCTCCGATTTCTTTAAACCCCTTATATACACCTACTCCCATAGTGAATCCATAATGGCGGTTTATAGAGGTTTTGTTGAGGGCGCCAGTGTAGATAGCTTAGTCTACCATCATATGGAAAAAGTCCAACCCAATATAACCAAGGAGCTCAAAGTTATCCAAAAGTTTGGACCTTTCCCCATAACCCCCTTCGTATATAGCAGGTATGTAGATAAGGAGACTGTAGAAAAGTTAAGGAGTGCTATGCTAAATATGGATAGGGACGAGGAGGGAAGGACAATACTTGAGAAAATGGGTATAAAGGGTTTTACAAAGTTGAACCCAAGCTTTTACAAGCCTATAAAGGATATGATAGCTTATCTAAACAGTAATGCCGGTAGATAAACTTCTTAAACTCGGTGTAGGTGCCAAGCTTTCCTTATCCTTCGTCTTTATAGTGCTTTTAACCTCTACCCTCATATCCCTTTTTATGATCTCCCACTTAGAAAAAACACTTAGAGAACATATAATGGATACCATTAAAAAAGAGGTTGTCTCGAGGGAAGGGGACATTAAGAACGCCTTACTCAACGGCGATTACTGGAACATTTTTAAGCAGGTAGATGCCCTTGCAAGGCTTAGTGGTGTGAAGGATGTGGCGGTTGTGAATGAAAAGGGCTTTGTAATAGCTCATTCAGAGCCCATGGAGTATCCCATAAACTCCTATCTTTCCGACTACGCCCAATTGGACAAAATTCCCATAGAAAGCCATAACTATACCCTTGGCTATATAGTCTATAGGATAGACCAGAAGGTCATAGAAGAATCGGTGCTTCCCCTCAAAATCTTTTCCGTAGCTTTGATCCTTCTTTTTTCCTTTATTGGAGCTTCTATGGGCATATTTGTCTCCTTTAGAATTTCTACACGCCTTAGGCGTGTTCTTAGTATGATAAGGGATTTTGAAAAGGGAAGGTTGGAACGTGTTGAGTTTTTGGAAAAGGACGAGATAAACACCTTTGCAGACTATACCTATAAGAGCTTGCTTCATATAAACACTATGATCAAAAACTCCCTCTTTGAAAGGGATTTTTACCATAACTTGGTGGACAGCCTGCAGGATGTCCTTTTGATACTGGACGAAGAGGGAAAGATATACTATACCAACAAGGCAATAAGGGAGCTTGGGTTTTCTTATGAGGAGCTTTTGGGAAGGTCCGTATTTATATTGATAAAGGATCCGAAGGATAGGGAAAGGCTAAGAAGGAGTATAAGGTCAAGGGTTTCCTTTACAGGAGGGTTAAGGATAAGAAAGCGTAGTGGGGAGCTCTTTGGTGCAGTTAGCCTTAAGCCCCTTGGGGAAGCCTTTGTGGTTTCCATAAAGGATATAACAGAAGCAAGGAGAATGGAGGTTTTTTATATGTTGGGAGAGCTAAGCGCCGGTATAGCCCATGAGCTGAAAAATGCCCTACTACCCATAAAGCTTCTTATGGACCTTTCAAGCTGGGATGAGGAAGATATCAAAGTGGTAAGGTTTGCCATAAACAGGATAAACCGCACTGTGGATGATGTATTAAGCTTTGCAGGTTCTAGTACTTACCGTCAAGACCTTATAAACTCTAAGGAGCTAATAGATTCCTGGCTAAGAATATATGAACCTTTGATAAGGGCAAAGGGTGTAAAGGTGGTGGAAGATGTGGAGGACTTTTACTTTATAACCAACAAGCACGCCTTTAGTACCATCTTTAACAACCTATTTAAAAACGCCTTGGAGGCTGTGGAAGAAGGCAAAGGTGTGGTAAAGATATCTTTGAAAAACTCCGCAGATAGAGTGCTTTTAAAAATAGAAGACAATGGTCCTGGGATACCCGTTAAGTATAGAGAAAAGATCTTTGAGCCCTTTTTCTCTACGAAAGGTCCTATGGGAACGGGGCTTGGCTTACCTTTGGTTTTGAAATATGTTTATGATTTAGGTGGCCATTTGGAGATGAATACTCAAGAGGGTAAGGGTACAATTTTTACAGTGGAGGTGCCTTTAGAGGATGGGAAAAAGGGTGCTATTAGTGGATGATGAGCCAGCTGTATTGTATTCTATAAAGAAAGTTTTAAGCCAGCAGGGTTTTGAGGTTTATGCCCTTGAATCACCAAAAGGCATGGAGGATTATTTAGAAGTGTGTGATGTTCTTTTGATGGACATAAGGCTAAAAGAAGGGTCGGGCGTTGATGTGATCTACGACCTTAGGTCAAAGGGAATAAAGAAGCCCGTGGTATTTATAACCGCTTATACAGATTTTGAAAACATTGTAAAAGCTTCTAAGCTTGGTTCTGTGGAGATACTAAAAAAGCCCTTTAATGGAGAAGATTTGGTAAAAGCCCTTGAAAGGGCTATTAATAGCCAACAGCCTTTCTTGGATGCCTGTAAAGAAGAGTACAAGGTCATAGGCGTTTCCGATGCCATGTTTGAGGTTTTCAAAAAGGTTGGGATGGCAAGCGCCAATGACCTAAACGTGCTTATAACGGGTGAGACGGGCGTGGGTAAGGACTTGATGGCAAAATTGATACACTTAAACTCAAGCAGGAAGGATGATCCCTTTGTAATGATAAACTGTCCATCTATACCATGGGACCTTTTTGAGATAGAGCTCTTTGGTTGTGTAAAGGGGGCTTTCACAGGGGCTATAGTGGACAGGAAGGGCAAAGCCGAGCTTGCAAAGGGAGGAACCCTATTTTTTAACGAGATAGGAGACCTGCCCTATAAGCTACAAGCCAAGCTTTTGGACTTTATAGAAAGGAAATCTTTTTATCCTGTGGGGGGAACAAAGGAGATAAAGGTAGACCTTAAGCTTATCTTTGCCACCAACAAAAACCTAAGGGAGCTTGTAAGAGAGGGCAAGTTTAGAGAGGACCTTTATCACAGAATAAGCCAGATGGAGATATACATACCACCTTTGAGGGAAAGAAAGGAAGACATACAAGCCCTTATAAACTTTTTCATAAGCACCGCGAACAAAGACCTTGGGCTAAAGGTGGTGGGAATCTCCGAAAAAGCCCTTAAAAAAGCCTTTGAATACCCGTGGTATGGAAATGTGAGAGAGTTAAAGAATGTAATATACAAATCGGTTTTGGATACCAAAGCTGGAATGATAGAAGACCTGCCCTTGGAAGAAAAGGAAACCCAAAGGACATCTTTGTCAGACTTTTTAGATGTTTATATCTCCTCAAAGAAAGAGGAGGAGCTTTCCCATGCCCTTGAAGAGCTTGAAGTAGCCTTCATCAAAAAACTTCTTGAAAAGTACGGTGGCAACAAAAGTAAGGTTGCCCAACTTCTTGGCATTTCCCGAAATACTCTAAATGCGAAGCTAATGGATTGACCTGTTCAAATTTTTAGCAGAAACCCATAAAAAAATAAGCATTCTTAAGTTCCTATCCCATTGAAAGCCCCTGATTTTCAAGGCTTTTAAAGTTTATGAATGCTTGGCATGTTTTTTGCAATGTATAAAGGCGAAGGAGGTAGGACTATGAGTAATAACACCCAAGACCAAAGGGCCTCAAGAAGGGGCTTTTTAAAGGCCCTTGCGGTTGGTGCGGCGGCCACATGTAGTGGTGCAGTCTTTGAAACTGCAAGGGCAGAAAGGACCTTCCCCGAGCAGAAGGGGAAAAACAGGTTTGTCTTTGTGGTAGATGTTAGAAAGTGCATAGGCTGTGATGCCTGTGTGGCAGCCTGTAAAGCCGAAAGAAACACTCCCCTTGGTGTTTTCAACACCTGGGTAGAAAAGTGGGAAGTGGGCTATACAGACCCAAGCACTGGAGAGACAAGGGTAAAGGTTTTAAATGTTCCCAAGCTCTGCAATCACTGTGAAAACCCACCATGCGTAAAGGTTTGCCCAGTGCATGCTACCTATAGGGATGAGGTGGATGGTATTGTCCTTCAAAGGTACGAAAGATGCATAGGCTGTAGACTCTGCTCACAAGCCTGTCCCTACGGCGTGAGATACATAGACCCTATTATGATGGTTATGAACAAGTGCACCTGGTGCGACCACAGAACTCGCAATGGCCTAAAGCCAGCCTGTGTAGATGTATGCCCCACAAAGTCAAGGGACTTTGGAGATCTGGCAAACCCCAACGACCCCATATGGGAGCTTATAAACCAAAGTGGCATACAAGTCCTAAAGCCAGAGGAGGGAACAAAGCCCAGAGTTCTCTATATTGGGCTTGAAGCCATAGAAGGCATGTACGTAGGAACAGGAAGCTCCACTAAGAACCAACATGCCCCTGCCATCTGGACAGACCCTGCGGATGGCAAGGTCTATACCTTTAACGTGAGGATGCAGCATAACATGTTTAGAGAATTAAGATAAGGAGGTAAGCCATGATAGAAACCCATGGACCAACCCTACCAAACCACATTGTAGAATGGACAGTTTTGATAGTCACATACCCCTTCTTTTCGGGTATAGTAGCTGGTGCTACAATCATATCCGCCCTTGTTTATCTTTTTGGGCTAAAAAAGTTAGAACAGTTGGAAAGAGTGGGTCATTTCTTAGCTCTATCTCTCCTAATAGTCGCTCCTTTGGCTCCTATGTTTGACCTAACCGTTCCAATAAGGGCTCTGTTTGTCCCCTTCTATGCCAACATATCCTCTCCTATAACTCTGTTCTTTGTTATTTGGAGCCTTCTGTTTGTAGTTATGCTTTTGAAGAGCTATTATTTGTTTAGGAGAGACTTTATTCAAAAAGCCAAGGAAGGGGGAGCTTTTGGCGCAATAGCCAATGCCTTAACCCTTGGCGCTAAGGAGGTAAGCCCGGAAGAGGATGACAAAAAGGTAAAGCTCTTGGCTATTATAAGTGTACCGGTTGCCTTTCTGTTTACATCTTATGTTGCCTTTCTCATGAGTTCTATGCATTCTATGCCCCTATGGGGAACACCTATGTTGCTTATTGTTTTTGCTGTATCTGCAGTAGTTTCAGGTATAGCTGCTACCATGCTGCTTTACATAATTGGTCAGTCCGTGCTGGGTGAAAGGATAGACGCTGAAAGTCTTAAATTGCCAACTATCATCATGGCTGCCTTTGCAGGGCTTGATCTGCTAGTTTTTGTCATAGAGTACGTCTCTGAATGGTACTGGAATACTGCAGAGTGGCCACTCATAGCCATGGCAATGAATGAAAGCCTTTTAGCCTATATAATCAAGGTTGTTGGCCTTCTATTTGTATTCATAGGAGGTTTAACATCTCTCAACAGGAGCCTGCAAGGAATAACAACTCTAAGTATAGTTTCTCTTATCACAGTGTACGCGGTAAGGTGGACTGCAGTAATACCAGCTCAGATGATAGATAAGGGACACAGGGGTATAGTAGAACCCCACATAAAGCTTATAGGAAGGGAAGGGGTGAGTGAGGTAATAGCCCTTTATTTCTTTGCATTTTTCTTACTCTTGCTTTTTGCATCCATAGCAGGATGGAAGAGCGCATCACAAAAAGAGGAGGTGGCATAACATGAGCACCACAAGAAGAGACTTTTTAAGAAACGTAGGCTTGGCTGGAACTGGTGTGGGCTTCCTTGCCTTTGGAAGCTCTGCCCTCAAAGATATAGTAAAAGGTCCCTTTAAGCTAATACCCTACGCAAACGCAGCGCCTTTGGATATGCAAGATGCAGAAAAGTTCAAAGTTGTGCATAGCCTTTGCCTTGGCTGTAATGCAAGGTGTGGCCTCAGGGCTAGGGTATATGACGGAATGGTCTATAAGGTGGACGGAAATCCCTACTGTATGTCCAACAGCTTTTGGGAACCCCTACCCATGGACACACCCCTTGCGGAAAGCTTCAAACATGTTGGGAAGATGTGCCTAAAGGGTCAATCCATAGCCCACTATACCTACGACCCATACAGGGTGGTAACTCCTCTAAAGAGGGCAGGAAAGCGTGGAGAAGGAAAGTTCAAGCCCATAAGCTGGGAACAGCTAATACAGGAGGTAGTAGAAGGCGGCACCATAGAGGAAACGGGTGAAAAATTGTCGGGTCTTAGGATGTATGCGGATGCCTATGTATCAAAAGAAGAGGTGGTGGATGCGGTCTTAAACAGCGTAAGCAAGGACTTTTTAAACCAGTGGGCTAACGCCGTAGCCAAAGGAAAGCCAGTGGAAGACTGGAAGAAGTTCCTTGATGAAAACATATACAAGCTTTGGCTGCCAAAGGAAGAGGCTGAAAAACTACCAGAGGACATAAAGAAAAAGCTTATAGACCCAGAGATGCCGGCATTGGGTCCAAAGTCCAACTTTGTCCTCACCTTTGTAGGAAGAGGCACAGAAGGAAGGGGTGATTTTATAGACAGGCTGACTAAGGCAACCATAGGTTCTCCTAACAAATTGGGACATGCGGATGTGTGCCAATGGCCAAAATGGGCAGCTCAGATCTTTGCCTATGATAGGCCTCACGTAGGACCAGATTTGAAGTCTGCCCAGTATGTGGTAGCTTGGGGAGCCCAGATAGCAGAATCCTTTAACCCTGCAGTTCCTACATGGACTATTCTTCACAACAGGAGAGGAAAGGGAGACCTAAAAGTTGTATGGATAGACCCAAGGGCACACAATGGTGTAGTAGCCTACTCCCACAGACACATAATGCCAAAGCCAGGAGAAGATGGTGCTGTAGCCTGTGGTATAATAAGGAGGATCTTTGAAAAGCAAGGCTTTAACAGAAGGTTTTTAGAAAATCCCAACCTTGAGGCTGCAAAGGAAGATGGAGAAGCGGTCTTTTCCAACGCAAGCTACCTGGTGGTTGTAGGTCCAAAAGATAGCCCCAATTACAGAAAGCTTTTGAAGGCGAGCGACCTTGGCATAGGTGCAGAAAATGAGTATGTGGTAGTAGATAAGGCAACTGGCAGCCTAAGGGCAAATACTCAGTCAAAGTCTGCCCATATACTCATGGATGAGTATGAAGGAGCAAAAGAGGTTCCTAATGAGCTTTCCGATGAGGAGGATATTGATCCTAAGGGTAAGTATCCAAAGAAGACAAAGGGTCTTGAGCTAAAGCTAAAGGATGGCTCTACAGTCTATGCTACCACATCTTTACAGCTTCTCAAGGACTATGTCTTTGTAGAAACAGTCCAAGACTGGAGCAAGATGGCTGGTGTAAACCCAGAGGATGTTATAAAGACGGCGGATGAGCTCTCTTTCTATGGAAACAAGGCAGCCATAGTCTCCTACAGAGGACCTGTTATGCACATAAACGGTTCTATGAACGCATACCTTATAGAAGCTATAAATATGCTAATTGGAAACATAGGGCATAAGGGTGGTATGATATGGAGGGTTGGCACTGGTGCTACTGGCTCAGGAAGGTATGACTTGGGTGGTGGAAGAAAGCCTTGGGGTCTAAAGATTCACAGGACTGAGAAGAACTACGAGGAGACCGCCTTCTACTATAAGGCAAAGATGGAAGGCAAAAAACCCTTCCCAGCAAAGATGCCATGGTTTAAGTTCGTAGGAGGCGCATATCACATAACTGGAGGCTTCCCATCCATGGCCCATGACTATCCTTATGACTCTAAAAAGGCTGAAACACCTTTTGCTGTAATCCAATACTTTGCAGACCCACTCTTTACCTATCCAACCCAGCTATTCTACAAAGACATCCTGTTTGACACAAAGAAGATAGGTCTATGGATAGCGGTAACTACGGTGGTGGATGACACTTCCTACTTTGCAGACTACATAGTGCCAGACATAACCTACGCAGAAGGCTTTACAGGAGTTCATGCTCTCTATCACTACTTTTTCTTCAACGCCATAAGGACTGCGGTAATTGAACCCCTAACGGACAAGACACCCGATGGAAGGTCTGTGCAGTTTGAAACCTTCTGCATAGATGTAGGAAGAAAGCTTGGCTCTCCTTTATGGGGAGAGAATGCAATAAAAGGTATGGGACCAAACGAAGGAAAGACTTATCCTCTTATGATAGCAGAGGATTTTCACCTGAAGCAGATAGCTAACCTTGTGCACGATCTTGAATCAAAGGGCTATAAGATAGAGCCAAGAAGGGAAGATGTGGAGCATGTGGAGAAGAACTACCCAATAGCTAAGTACAAAAATGCCATATCTTCAGAGGAGTGGCCAAAGGTAGCCTTCTTGCTCTCAAGGGGAGGCTTTTTCATAGGCTATGAGGACCACTTTAGTGGAAACCTCTATAAGTTCTCACTAAACAAAGACGGAATGGTGAGGTTTTATTTTGAACCGCTTTCTCTAAGACGCAATCCAATCACAGGCAAATACATGCCCGGATACCCAAGGTATTTATCTTTGAGAGAAGCAGGACAATACCAAGGCTTTGACCCAGATAAAGTAGAATCCGAATATCCCCTAAAGCTCATAACCTACAAGCCAGCCATACATACCCAGTCAAGAACCATGAACTACATATGGGCTCTTGAGTCTGAGCCAGAGAATTACCTCTGGGTAAACCCTGTGGACGCTCAAAAGCTTGGTATAAAGCAAGGTGACTATGTAAAAGTTTTGCCACCAGGACATGAAGATTGGGCTGTTGACATAGCTGGCAAAAAGATAGACTTTAAAATAAAGGCCTATGTGACCAACAGGATAAGGCAGGGTGCAGTATGTATATCCACAACCTTTGGACACTGGTGCCACTCTGGCATATACAAAGTGCCCCTTGAGATACAAAACCCAGAAAAGGCACTGCTTGGTCTGGCAAGGTTTAAGGACTTTCCGGAGTGGAGGGTCAAGGCACTCTTTGGCGATACGAAGATAGTAGATGGCAATAGGCTACTTTCTGATCCCAAGAGGGACACAGGAGCCCCATACGCTATTGTATATCCCAACACAACCCTTCCCACTGGCGTAGTCTATCCTCAGATGGAGTGGTTAGGCTGTGGTGTTGCCTTTTATAGTGGAAACGTAAAGGTGACAAAGGCATAAATGTGAGGTGGCTTAAAGGGGGAGCTTTTGTCCTCCCCCTTTTTATCTTCTGTGCAGAGCTTGAAATGGATAAAAAGAGTGAGCCTTTTTTTATGCCCCTTCTTCCTCAGGAGAGGGGAAAGCCAACCACTAAAATAGTAGGGCAAGGTTCTATTAAGGTAGAGGACTACGATGCCTTTGTAAGGGCTGTAAGCAAGGAGAAAATAAGAACAAGAGATTATTTAAGGCTGGAGTGGGATTCCGAAATCCATCGTGATTAGGAGGTTAAAGATGAGTGAAGTGGAAGTAATATCAAAGATAAGGCTTTTTCTCAGACAGGAGGGCTTTATAGTACCAAAAAAGCCTGTTCAAGAGTTCTACTCAAGCATAGTAAAGCTCTCTGGCCTTGGCATAGGCGGCATACTAAACATGTCTGGCAGAAAGGGTGGAAAGATAGCGGGGCAGATACTAAAGGAAGTCATGGAAAATCCAAACCCATCTATGGAGGAGATAGAGATATACCTTAGAACCTTTCTCAAAGAGGCTGGTATAGGGATAATAGACCACTGGGAGAATCAAGAAAACAAAATAAGGCTATATGTTAAGGATTCTGTTTTTGCAGAAGGGCAAGAAAGTAAAAAGCCCGTATGCATACCTTTACAAGGCGCTTTTGGGGTGTCTTTGAAGAGCTAACGGGTCTAAAATGGGAATGTAAGGAGATGGAATGCATGGCTCAGGGCAAGGAGTTTTGTCTTTTTGAGCTGGAGAAGAAGGGATGATAAAGCTTTACGACGCAGTAGTTATAGGAAGCGGTCCCGGCGGCTTTAACGCCGCTCTTATGCTTGCAAAGGGAGGTTTTAAGGTTGCCCTTTTGGAATGGGAGGACCTTGGCGGAACATGCCTAAACAGGGGATGCATACCAAAGGAGGGGTTTTATCGTATAGCAAAGGAGGCTTACTCTCTAAGGAAGAGGGGCTTTGAGGTAAAGCTAAACTTTGAGAAAGCTTTGAAGTATGTAAGGACAAGGATAAGCCAGATAAGAGCCAACGGTGAGTTTTTATTAAAGAGGGAAGGAGTAGACCTAATAAAGGGCTTGGGTGTGCTTATGGACGAAGAAACGGTAAAGGTGGGTAAGAACCTTTATTTAAGGGGTAAGCATATAATCCTTGCCTGCGGTTCAAAGCCAAAGGAAAAGGGCGTAAGTCCTGAGGACATACTCACAGGAAAGGTACTTCCAAAGGGCAGGATCCTCATAGAGGGCTCAGGGGCAAGCACCTGTGAACTTTCCTTTATCCTCTCCACCTTTGGCTTTGATGTTTACCTTAAGGTGGAAGGAAGGCTATTAAAGGACTATCCCGTGGATGAGGATATGGTGGAGAAGCTGGAAGAGGAGTTAGAAGCATGCGGGGTAAAGTTTGTGGATAGTTTTGTAGAAGCAGGTCTTCACATAAAGGCAACGGGCAGAGTGCCAAGGGTATGTAAAGAGAGCTTTCCCCTTCTTGAATTTGACCATGAAGGTTATGTTAAGGTAGATGAGTTTATGAGGACCAACTTAGAAGAGGTTTATGCGGTTGGGGATATAACAAAACCCATGGGCGCAAGCCATGCCATTGCAAAGGCAAAGTCCGCCAGCCAAAGCATAATGGGCTTTTATATCCCCTATAAACCTTCCCTTGTACCCGTAGTTATATGCTCCGCCCTTGAACTTGGTTATATAGGCCGTTATGACCCAAGGTATAGGAAGATTGAGAAAACTCTAAACGCAAACACAAAAAGCTTTGTAAACGGCAGAAAAGGAAGGATAACCCTACAGGTGGACGAAGAAGGGAAAATCTGCTATTTTTCCATCTTGGGCGAGGATGTTAGCGAGGCGCTAAATCTAATAAGCTTTACCATGAACAACCCCCTTTGGGACGACTATCTTTTCCGCATGCCCTATACCCATCCCTCTTTATGCGAATACTTTGGAGATATAGCAACGGATTACTTTGTAAATGCCCTTTAAGATCACTCCGTGAATTCTATCTTAAGCTCCTTCATCAAATAGGCTTTGTGGTCTCTTAAAAAGTTTCTAAGAAGGGATAGGACTTTTTTCATAGCCACAAATCCCCTTTCTTCAAAGACGCCTTCTAAGCTTGACAGCCATCCAAGCCTGTTATGTATAAACCTATACTGGTTTGTGTAGGCTTTGGTTTGGTCTTCTTCTAAGCATATAAGAGCCAAAAACCTAAGCTCTATACCCAAATGGTCGGGCTCATAACCTTCTTGCAAAGCAAACCCAAAGTATTCGTATGATTTCAATATCTGGTCTTTATCCACCATGCGGTAATCCCTCTCTAAAAGGGATACCTCCTCCAAAAGGTCAAGCTCCGCCTGAAGTTTTTTGTTGGCTATGTTTTCCAAAACTTCAAGGGCATACTTGGAATAATCGGAGCTTGAAAGGCTTTCGCATAGCCCGTTAAGATAGTAATAGTCCTTGTTCAAAAAGACCTCCGAAAAGGCATAGTAGATAAAGGATAGGCTTTTTCTTTCTTCTTCCTGCATGGATATATTCTAACAGAAAAATTTATTTCTTTATCTCCTCCTTCAAGGGATTATAGCCGATAAGGAGCTGAGCTATATCTTCCCTTATCATCTCCTTTGGAGGTGTTAAGCCCCTACTTATCATATCCCTGACCTTTGTCATGCTTACATAGACCCTATAGTCTTCTGTGTGCCCGCAGCTTTTGTCCGAAGCCATGCCCTCGCACAGGCTACAATAAAAGACGGCGGTAACCTTTATTATCTCTATGCCTATGTCCCTCGGTAGTTTATCAAAGACCCTGTGGGCTTCATAAGGGTCGTAAAAATTCCCAACGCCTGCGTGGTCTCTACCTACTATAAAATGGGTACATCCAAAGTTTTTCCTTATAAGGGCATGGAAGACCGCTTCTTTTGGTCCTGCATATCTCATAGAGGTAGCAAGTCCAGAGAGCAAAACCCTTTGGGATGGATAGTAGTGGTTTATGAGATATTGGTAAGCGGTTAAGACTGTAAGAGAGTCAAAATCGTCTGCTTTTTTCCAGCCAAGTACTGGGTTTATAAACAACCCATCTGCCATCTCAAGGGCTATCCTTTGAAGGTATTCGTGTGCCCTGTGAGGGGCGTTCCTTGTTTGAAAGCCCACAACGCTTTTCCAACCCCTA
The DNA here is from genome assembly GCA_046292245.1 of Aquificaceae bacterium. GTDB lineage: Bacteria > Aquificota > Aquificia > Aquificales > Aquificaceae > Pampinifervens. Next base: position 14,647 of record JBKBRK010000010.1, on the reverse strand, counting down.
TATTCAAAAACCTTCCTTGTCTCCTCCGGGTCTAAAACCCAATCTCTAAAGGGGTGTTCAACCCTTTCCAAAAGCCAGATATCACCACCCAAAGCCCACTGTCCCTTCGAATAGAAGAGCTTTACGCCCGGATGATCTTCGCTTTCAGTACCCCAAACAAGCTTGGCTATTCTTTCCATCTCTACTTTGTATATATCCTTTACATCAAGTATCGCCTTTATCCTTCCTTGTTTATCCTTTAATAAAACCCTTTCACCGACTCCTACCTTTTCTGGTATATCCTTTATTTGCAAGATTACCGGTATGCTCCACACAAGACCTTCTGGTAGAAGCATATGGTGGGCTACACTAAGGAGTTCTTCCTTGGTCATAAAGCCTCTTAGAGGTGAAAAGACACCCGTGGCGATGTTTTCTACGTCCAATAGGGTGTTATCTTCCACGTAGATGGATGGATATTTTTCCGATTCTTCCAATATTCTTGTCTTTTCCCTTTCTGGTACCACACGGTTTATAAGTCTTCCTCCATGGGGTTCTATGAGCATGTGTGTACCTCCTTTAAAGTTAAGTGTTCCCTAAGCCTTACCACCTCTCCCACCACCATAACCGCAGGTCCTTTGACCTCTGGAGGGTCTATGGCAAGCTCATAAAGAGTGGTTATAACAACCCTTTGCCTTTCTGTGGTACCCTCCTCTATAAAAGCCACAGGCTCTTTGGGATCCCTGCCTATATCCATCAGCCTTTGGGCTATCTCCCTTCTCCTTGACACACCCATCAGAATAACCAAAGTATTGATACCCCTTAAACTCCCCCAATCTATGCTTGATTTTTCCTTCCTTGGGTCTTCGTGCCCCGTTATAACCGCAAAGGAAGAGGATATGCCTCTAAAGGTTAAGGGAATGCCAGCGTAGGCGGGCACAGCATAGATGGAGCTAACGCCTGGCACTATCTCAAAGTCTATGCCATGCTGTGAAAGGAAAAGGGCTTCCTCTCCACCCCTTCCAAAGACAAAGGGGTCTCCTCCTTTTAACCTTACCACCACTTCCTTTATGTTTGCATAATGAAGCAAAAGCTGGTTTATCTTTTCCTGTTCTAAGGTATGCTTTCCATCTTCCTTTCCTACGTAAAGGAGCTCACAATCTGGCTTTGCCAAGAGTAATATCTCTGGGTTTACAAGTCTATCGTAGAGTATGGCATCGGCAGATTTTATGACTTTTAGGGCTTTGAGGGTTAAAAGCTCCTGGTCTCCCGGTCCAGCTCCTACAAGGTACACTTTACCCATAACCAAGCCCCCTCCTTATCAGGTTTAGGGCCACAAAAAACAGAAGCAAAGATATGGCAAGGCGTAAGGGCTTTGGGTTTATGATCCTTGTGAGCCTTGTACCGAGGAATATACCTATCATGCCACCCAAGGCCATAGGCAGAAACAGACCCTCCTCCAAATGCCCCAAGATTATGTGGGAACCGCTACCTAACAGAGAACAGGCAAAGCCAAAGGCTGTGTCTGTGCCAACACACTTAGACACTTCAAGGCGAGTAAAATAGAGCAAAAGGACCATTCCCAGAGCACCAGCACCTGCCGAAGTAAGCCCCACCTCAAGCCCTATTAGAAAACAGGCAAAGGGCAAAAGATAAGAATACCTCGTAAGGTCTATCCTTAACCTTTTAAAAAGGTAAAGAAGGTTAAGGGAAAGGGAAAAGAGGATCGTAAAGCCCATGATCAGAAGGAGGAGGTTTTTTAAGCCCTGGGATAGGGAAAGCTTGGAAAGAAGGTAAGAACCTGTAAAGACGCCCGGTATGCCACCCAACAGCATCCTTTTAAGAAGGCTGTAATCCAAGTTTCCATAAAGGGCATGTAAAAGCCCCGCGGGGAGTTTAACCACTGCAGAGAAGGTAAGGGCAGAGCCCACAGCCTTTGTAGGATCAAAGCCAAGCAGTATAAGGATCGGAGCGGTTAGGGTCCCCGCACCAACCCCAGTAAGCCCTATGGCAAAGGCTATAAAGAGGCCAAGCAAAGAAAAGGTCAACAGTTCAGCCACACTCTATCCTCCCAAAGGTGGTAAAATCAAGCCTTTCAGAAAGGGCTTTTATTTCTTCCAAAAGCCTTTTAACACCCTCCGAATGGACCTTGGAACTTTCCTCAAGGGGAAAGGAGATGAACTGGGCTGAGCTGTTGTAAATTAAGCAAACCCATAGCCATTTCTCCTCCTCCTTTATAAAACCTTCTTTCCCATCAAAGCTACCCCTTTTCCAACCCCCTTTTTTTAGTCCTTCCTCAAACTCACCTTTATCTTTTATATCTATAACCTTTATCATTTTAGCTCCTCCAACACTTTATCTGCTATTCTTTCAAAGCCACCCGTTTCTAAGCTACAATGCATACCACATTCCTTTGGGGCATCCTTTTCCCACCACCATCTGCCAGCCCTTGGGTCTTCACCTTCTGATATAGCCCTTGTGCAGGGCGCACAACCTATACTTTTAAAGCCCTTGTCGTATAATTCGTTATAGGGAACCTTGTTTTCCCTTATGTAATTCCACACCTCCTTCTCTGTCCAATCCGCCAAGGGATTTATCTTCACTATCTGTCCGTGGTCGTGGTCTACCTCTATCTTTTTAATGTTGTGCCTGCTTGCCCATTGTTCCCTTCTAAGCCCCGTTATCCAAGCATCCACCTGCTTTAAAGCCCTTAAAAGGGGTCTTACCTTCCTTATATGACAGCATAAATGCCTAAGCTCCACAGACCTGTAAAAAAGGTTTATTCCAAACCTGTTTACCATCTCCTCCACCTCCTCCTTATTGGGGAAATAGACCTCTATCCTCAAGCCGTAAACCTCATAGACCTTTTCCATAAGCCTGTAGGTCTCCTCGTAAAGCCTTCCCGTATCAACGGTAAAAACTCTGACCTGTGGGTTTATCCTATAAGCCATATCAAGAAGGACCATATCCTCCGCCTGACCGCTCCAAGCTAAATAAAGCCTTGGATGAAAGCTTTCTACAGCCCAGGCTATCAACTCTTGGGCTGGTCTGTCTTCATACTCAATGGCAAGCTCGTAAAGTTCAAGCTCATCATACATGGGTGCACCTCCTGCAAGGGCTGGGTATAGGGCTATCTCATCCCCCTCCCTTAGGGGTGTTTCAAGTCCTTGCAAAAACTTTATATCCTCTTCATTTAAAAACACCTTTATATAAGGCTTTAGCTCCCCCTTCTCGTCAATAGCCCTTCCACGAAAGTCTTTAAACTCCTCTTCAAGCTTCAAAAGGGCCTCTCCTACAGTTTTTGCAGATATCTCCGCCTCGGAAAGGCCACCAAAGAACCTACTAATGGGTCCAAAGATCCTTACCCTTACTCTCCCCTTCTCCTCTTCTATGACCTTTTCTCTTTGCATTATGCCTAAAAGCTCTTCATTGGAATGAGCCTTTATAAACTCTTGGAAGCTTCCATACCCTGAGCCCTTGTAAGCTAAGATAAGCCTTTCTATGTACTCCTTTGCCAAAGGCAGGGGAACCCTTTTAGCCACTATCCTACCTATGCCTGCCTGCCTTCCATAGCCACCACCCAGGACAATGTTTACACCGCTTTCCACACTACCATCGGGATGTCTTATATGCGTTGCCTGAAGCCCTACATCACTTAGCCAATGATGGGTGCAGGCGTGGGGGCATCCATCAACTCCTATGGCTATGTCCCCTATGTCTCCCAATTTTTCCTCAAGGTGGTTTAACAGTTCCAAAAGGAATTCTTTTGAGGAGCCAACGGAGTAATTGCAGAAGGGGTCGCTGGTGCAGGCTATGGAGATAGCCCTTGAAATACCCTTTTTAAGGCTAAAGCCTACATCTTCCATAGCCTTTAGCACATGGTCAAGCCTCTCCTCCGGTATGTGGGTTAATATCAGGTTCTGCCTTTGGGAAAGCCTTAAGGAAAGGTTAAAGACTTCCATAATATCCGCAACCCTTATGAGCTGTTCTCCCGTAAGCCTACCAGCCTCTACGGGAAAGCCCACATAGAGAAAGCCCTCTTGCTTTTGCCTTCCAATTCCCACATGAAAGCTTCTTCCAATGGCGATAGGTTCCTCTTCAAGAAACTCCGGGGTAAAGCTTAACCTTTCAAAGAGCCTCTCTTTAAAGCCTTCCACTCCAACCTTGTCTATGAAGTACTTTATCCTTGCCTTTACAAAGGATCTTCTGTTTTCTGGCTCTTCACTCCATATATCTACAACCGCCTTGGCGGTCTCCAAGACCCTTTCCTTTGGTACAAAGATACCAAGCTTCCTTGCCAACCTTGGCGTTGATGAAAGACCACCACCAACCCATACCGCAAAGCCCTCAACCCCCTCTTTAATGGTCCCCACAAAGGCAAGGTCGTGCATCTCTGGATGGTTGCAATGGTAAGGACAGCTTGATAGGGTTATCTTAAACTTCCTTGGTAGGTTAAAGTACTCCCTATTCTTTGGATTATGGAAAGAGTCTTCAAGCTCCTCTATACAGCCCCCCACATCAAAGAGCTCCTCTTTGTCTATGCCAGAGACGGGGCAACTTGTTATATTTCTAACTGTATCTCCACAGGACCCTACTGGAAAAAGCCCAACCTGGGAAAGCCTTTCAAAGACCCAGGGAAGGTCTTCAAGCCTAACCCCATGCAGCTGGATATCCTGTCTTGTGGTAAGCTCTGCGTAATTGTTAAAGCTTTTGGCAAGCTCGCCCACCACCCTTAGCTGCCCTAACCCTATCCTTCCACCGGGCAGCTTTATCCTTAGCATAAAGTAGCCTATGCGTGGCTTGTCATGGTAAAGGCCATACCACTGAAGACGCACAATATCCTCTTCTGGAAGCCCCTCATAGCCCTCTTTTATAAGGCGTGGAAGCTCCTCAAGGATATCAAGGGGATGCTTCTCCACCTTTAGCCTTTCCCTTGGGTTCTTCTCCAATAACTCTTCCCAAAGCTTCATACCTTTAACCTCCTTAGCTTCTTTATTGCAAAATTCGTGCCATGGGGAGAAGCAAGTAATTTCGTAGTCATCTGATGAAAGTCATGTATATTTCATGAACAACCTGTATAATAAATAAACATGTCTGTGGTCTTTCTTTATACAAGGGATAAGGGCTTGAAAGGGGATGGTTTGGAGCTTGTAGAAGAGCTTCCCGAGGGCATAAAAAACTCCGTAGTGGTCTTGGACGTGGATACGGTAGGTCTTTCTTCCTTGCCAGACCTTTTAGAGGATGGAAATCTGATAGTCGCCATAACGGGGAAGTCTTTGCCGGGCTATACGATGAAGCTTATGAGCTTGGGGTTTTACGATGTTCTCTTAAAGCCTCTTGACCTTGGGGAGATGGGGAAAGTTGTTGAAAGGGCAAAGGGTGAGTTGTACCAAAGGGAGGAAATAATCCCCGTAGTTTATAACCATGAAAATCTTTCTGAAGAGTTGTGTAAGGAGCTATGTTCCATAATAGGCAATCCTGAGGGAAAGATGAAGAAGGTTTTAAAGACGGTAGGGAAGGTGGCGCCCTTAGAGGTGCCTGTCCTGATAACAGGAGAGACGGGTGTAGGGAAGGAGCTTTTTGCTAAGGCTCTTTGGAAGCTCTCTAAAAGGTGGAAGGGTCCCTTTGTAGCCATCAACTGCTCCGCCATACCCATGGAACTTCTTGAGGCAGAACTCTTTGGTTATGAGCGTGGCGCCTTTACGGGCGCTGTATCCACCAAGGAGGGGCTTATAGAATCTGCAAAAGGGGGAGTCTTGTTCCTTGATGAGATTGGCGACCTGCCCTTGCCCATGCAGTCCAAACTGCTTAGAGTTTTACAAGAAAAGCGATTGAGAAGGCTTGGAGGCACCAAGGAAATACCCTGCGATTTTAGGCTTGTTTGCGCCACCAACAGGGACTTAAAAGCCTTGATAAAGGAGGGACTTTTTAGAGAAGACCTTTACTACAGGATAAGCGCCGTCCATGTGCATATACCACCTCTTAGGGAAAGGAGGGAAGACATCCCCATACTGATGAACTGCATTATAGAGAAGGTTTCCGGGGAAATGGGTAAAAGGGTAAAGGGATATAGTAGGGGCTTTCTGGAGAAGGTTTTAAATTATCCATGGCCTGGCAACGTAAGAGAGTTGGAAAATACCCTAAGGAGGGCTATAGCCCTTACCGACGCAGGTGTACTTAAAGAAAAAGACCTTGACCTTGCACCACAAGAGCAAGAGGAAAAGATGGAAGGCCTGGAAGACCTAATAAGAAGAGAGGTTAAAAGGCTTTTGGAGGAGGGTCAAGGAGATATATACCACAAGCTTTTAAAGAGGATATCCACCCTTATAGTGGAGGAAGCCTACCATCTACTTGGCAGGAACCAATCTAAAACCGCAAAAGCCTTGGGTATAAACAGGATCACTTTGAGAAAGTTTTTAAACTACTCCAACCTATAATTGACCGGCAACTTTACCACCACATCCACAGGGGGCTTTGGGAAAAGGTGGGCCACTTTTTTAACGGTTTCCATGGCGTTTTTATCCAAAAATTCATAGCCAGAGCTTTTTTCTATGTGTAGGTCTTTCAACTCGCCCTCTGCGGTAAGGGTAAAGCAGACTACCACCTTGCCCTCCCATCCCATCCTCCTTGCCAGAGGGGGATAGCTTATATGCTTTTGCACTATGAAGGAGATAAGGGAGAGTTTTTCTCGCAAGTAAATATCTTGGGCTTGTTTTGGGTCTATGGTGCCCTTTTTGCTGCCTAAGGCTCCATCACTATCATCAGAGGATACAGGTGCATTGATCTTGCCCACGGAAGTAGCCGTGGGCTCTTGTGTTGTTTGCCCTTGCCCTTTGGTGCTTTCTTCTTTGGATGCGCTTGCCATATCTTGTGTTTTTACTTGAGGGGTCTTTTCTTGGGGTTTTAACTCTTCTACCTTTTCTTGCATTGGTGGTGTTGTTATCCCTTCCTCCTTTGGTACGGGGCTGTTTTTGGGCGCTTGGGATATTACCTTAGCTTTGGGTTTTTCTTGTCTTGTGAGAGGTTCTTGGGGTATTTCTTCTTTCTGAGGAGCTACGTAGCTTAGGGAGAGGTCTATTTCTATTATCTTTCTTTCCTGTAAGGACTTTTGACTGATAAAAAGAAAAAGGAAAAGAAGGGAAAGGTGGAGAAAAAGGGAGAAGGTGTAAGCTTTTAGTTTTATATTAGTGGCCATGATGGTGATGGGGTGGGGAAAGGATCATTGCCATTAGGGTAAAGAGGGAAAGGAGAATATAAACCAATGGAAGTATGGAAGCCAAGCTAAACATGAGGACTTTTCTCTCCTTAGTTAGCATATCTACCCTTTTCCAAAGTATGTGCATACTCCAAAAGCCCGCTATGAAAGGAAATATTCTAAAGATATATAGCCAAGCTTCTCCTCTTCTTGCCAAAGGCTCCACCTTTATACCTAAATTAAAAGCCTGAGAAAAACCATTTACTATATTATGGTAGTACTCTATAAAGAAAAACTCAAGCACATGGGAAAGGCCACCCACTATCATCAAGGGAGCGAAGGCATAACCAAGGATGGTGAAAACTTGCCAGAAGTCCTTTTTGAGGGATTTGGCAATGGCTTTGAAGGTAATATAAACTATGGAGAGCACCAAAGCCAAAGCCATAAGCATGGCGGTCAAGCCCGTCATATCCACAAACTTGGGCAAACCAAGAGAAGATTGGAGAGCCCTTCCTACCACCACCCAAGGCATATATTCACTTAGACCACTACGAGAGAGGCCATGATGGAACCTCATGGTAAAGGTAATAACCGCCACGAGCAGGACATACACCATAACCTCTATAACCTTTGGATTCTTTATCCTTTCGTAGAGGGAATAGCCCCATCTTTTTACATCAAACCTGACCGCTTGGCATGCATGGGCGCATTCCATACATAGGGTGCAGTTAAACATACTTTTTTTATCCTCAAACTTGGAGGGATTTAATTCATAGGGGCAGGCAAGGGCACAGTCGGGTTTTTTACAATTTCTGCATTCCTCTTGATAGGTGGAAAGCCACGTAAAGGATGTTCTTGAGAAGGCGGCATTTACAGAACCTATGGGGCATATGTATTTACAGTAAGCCATACCTCTAAAAAGGAAGAAGAAAAGCATGGAGAGGAGGGTAAAAAAGAGGAAAAAGCCTGCGGTAAAAAAGGGATCTCTTAAAAGCCCAGGAAAGGTGTATAAAACAAACCAATAGGCTAAAATATTAGAGCCTATAAGTCCTATATAAGGGTTTGCAAGCCACCTTGGTGGCCTGCGCTTGAGTCCAAACTTGGTAATATGCTTTCCCAGAAATCCATGGGGACAAACCATACAGAAGACATTACCAAGGGTTGGAAGGCTTATAACCATAAAGAAGGGCCAGAAGATAGACCAAAAGACCGCCTTTGTGAAGATGTTTTCTTTTGTGGGGTTTATAAAGCCGTAGGCTATGGCGTAGATAAGGAGAAAGAGAGTAAAAAGCCTGTAAAGGGTTAGCATGTACTTGTTTTTAAAGAAAAAGCTTAGCAAGGGCATGCCAAAGATATCTGTGCTTGCCCTTTGTTTGATCAATGTAAGTGCTCTCATGGCTCATCTCCTTTAAAAGTTATAGGTTAGCCTTACTAAAAAGTTTCTTGGTGGTGCGGGTACATACCTCTTTACTCCGGTGGTATCCTTTGTGACCTCGTTGGCATACCTTTCGTTAAAGAGGTTGCTCACCATAAGGGATAGGTCGTAGTTTTTCCTTTGGTAGCCAAGGCTTACACCTGTTATAAACTTGTAGCCCTCATGCTTTTCGCTGTTGGCGTTGTCCATGTAATACTCTCCCCAAGTGTCCGACTGAAGGTTAAACCTAAAGCCCGAAGGATGCCTGTAGGAAGCAAATAGGGAATATTGGTGCATTGGTATGTAGGGAAGTCTTTTCCCATCCCTGCTTACGCTCACGTTTTGATTTCCTACTCTTACTATCTCGGAAAACCTCTTAAACTTATAGTCTGAATATGCATAGGAAAGTCCAAGGTTGAAGTTTTGAAAGACTTCGTAGGATGCGGAAAGTTCAAAGCCTTTCTTCTCTGTTTTTCCTGCGTTGGTAAATTGAGTAATTCCATCCTGTATAGTTCTTACCACCTCATCTTTGACATCCATGAAGTAAATGGCCGTGTCCAAGGATAGTTTTTTCATCCTTACCTTTAAGCCTGTTTCGTAGTTTATTACCTTTGTAAGATCGAGGTTTGGGTTGGAAGAGAGCTCGCCGCTTGTGGGTGTGTTTGCCCCCGTTGCTATAGCTCCATACACGTTCATATTGGGATTTATCTTGTAAAGAAGCCCCGCCCTTGGGCTTATAACCTTATAGGTTCTCTCCCTTTGGTAGGAAAAACAGTTTTCTATCTGGGGGTTTGGGCAGGCTAAATAGTTGCCAGCAGAGAAGGAGTAGTCCCCCCATTTATAGCCGCTTATATCAAACTTTACCTGGTCTGCCCTTACGCCTACGTCCAATATCCACTTGTTCCTTTGGAAAGACTGCTGAAGGAATGCACCCACAAGGGTGGTTTTTTCGTCTTGTTTTTCCAAAAGGTCTCCCTTTTTGTCGGAAAGGGTACTAACTATTCTGTTGTTTTGTATCTGTATATCCCTGTATCTAAAGTAGTTGGTCTTTTGGTGGTCATGTCTGATGGTAAAGCCTGCGGTCAAAATTCCAAGGCTGTGCTTGTAGCTTCCTTGCATGTCAATGCCGTATATCCAAGTGTCTGCATCGTTTATTCTTCCTGTTACAGGGTGGTAGTGTTGCCAATGGTTTAGGTGAATAAGGGATATAAGTTCAAGGCTTCCCATACTCTTTGTTAATTTTGAGCTAAGGAAGAAGATCTCCGAATATCTTCCCATATGCTTCCAAGGGTCTGCAGTGCGTGGCGCTCGCCCATCTTTTAAAAATTCAGACCATTGGTCTGTGGGAGGGTTGCTTCTTACTATCAAAGATCCCGGTAGCTGTAGGTTAGCCTTTGTATAGCTTATGTAGTTTTCCCAAGTGTCGCCGTTTTCAAACATATAAGAAGGCTGCAAAACTATCTGGTTTGTCCAAAACTTGTTCCATGGTCTCCAAGAGTTGTCTATCTGTCTTCTGCTTGCATTAAAACCAAGGTAAAAGTTTTTCCACAAGGGAGTGGAATAATAGAAGTTGTGGTTTTGAGAGTTGTAATCACCAAAGCCGAGCCTTATAAAGCCACCCTTTCTTTCAAAGGGGCTTCTTGTTATCACGTTTATAACACCGCCAAGGGCGTTTACACCCCAAAGAGTAGAATTGGGGCCCTTTACCACCTCAACCCTTTCTATCATGGAGGTATCCACAAAGTCCAACCTTGTCAAACTATCGGGGTCTGTTAATGGAACTCCGTTTAGAAGAACCATTATCTCCCTAATGCCAAAAGGAGCTTTTAAGCCAGCCCCCCTTATGATTAGCCTTGTGTCGTAGCCTTGATTTCTGGAGGTTATGTTAACGCCGGGAGTTCCAGAGAGGATGTCGGAGAGGTTAAACATAGGCTTTTGTTCAACTTCCCCCTTTCCTATAACCCGCACGCTTGCGGGCACATCCTTTACTTCTCTTTGGGTCCTTGTGGCGGTAACGCTGACCTCTGGCAATTCTTCCCCAAGGGCAAAGCCAGAGAGGGCTGAAAGGATTAATCCCATCCTTTTACCCATTTTTTTACCTCCTTAAGTGCATTTAACATTATTATAACAAGAAAATAAAGTTATTATTCACATAACAGGAGATTTAAAGATTTGGTGATTTAGGCTTTGGGCTTGTTTTTGGATATGGTAAGGGTTTTTACCATGTTTCTAGTGCACCATCCTTTAGTCTATCAATCTTGTCAAAGAAAACCCTTAGCTCTTCGTTATGGGTGGCTACCAAAAGGGTCATACTTCTTTCTTCTCTTAGGTGTAAAAAAAGTTCAAAGATCCTTTTCCCCTCTGCAAGGTCCAAGTTGCCCGTGGGCTCGTCAGCCAACAAAAGTTTGGGCTCAAGCATAAGGGCTCTGCCTATGGCGACCCTTTGCTGCTCTCCTCCTGATAGCTGACTTGGTCTGTGATGAAGCCTGTGGGTTAATCTAAGATATTCCAATATCTCCAAAGCCTTTTCCTTTGGCTTCTTTATGCCCGCCATCTGTCCTATCAAGGTAAGGTTTTCCAAAACATCAAAGTCCTCAAGAAGGTAATAAAACTGAAAGATAAAGCCCACGTGTTTCTGTCTTAGTTGGGAGAGTTCATCCTTCTTTAATTGACTGAGATCTTTTCCAAAAAGATAAACCTTTCCCTTTGTGGGCTTTTCCAAGCCTGCTATTAGATGAAGTAAAGTGCTTTTGCCAGAACCAGAAGGTCCCATAAGCCCCACTATTTCCCCCTCAAAAACCTCTATATTTACGCCCTTTAGGGCATAAACTCCGTTGGCGTACTCTTTCCAAAGGTCTATGGTCTGTATTAGCCTATTCATTTCTCAAAACCCTAACTATGCTCTCCTTGCTAGCCCTGTAGGCTGGCAAAAGGCTTGAAAGCAAGGACAATAAAAAAGCCCCCAAAAGGGTAAAGGCTATATCCCCCATCTCAAAGGATGCAGGTATATGGTCCATCATATAAACATCCGCAGGCACCCTTATAAGCTCGTACTTGTTTATAAAAAAGGCTCCCACCAAAGAAAGGCAAAATCCAAGAAGGGTACCAAAGGCTCCAAGCAACAGCCCTTGTATCAAAAAAATCAAAAGCACCTGTCTTCTTTTTAGCCCAAAGGTCCTAAGTATAGCTATATCTTTAACCTTTTCCCTTGTTTTCATAAAAAGCAAGCTTGTTATATTAAAGGAAGCTATCAAAACCATCAACATAAGCACGAAGGAAAGGGCAACCTTTTCAAACTGAAGGGCATTAAAAAGAGCTTTATTTAAATCTATCCAAGACCTTACCACCACAGAAGGTCCCAATATATCTTCAACCTTTTTCCTTACCTCTTGGGCTTTGTAAGGGTCTTTTAGGTATATCTCATAGCCCAAAAGCTGATAGCTTTCTCCAAAAAGCTCCCTTGCGCTATCCAATCTCATAACCACTGTGGCATAATCTTGCTCAAAGATGCCCTTTTGGAAAACACCATCCACCAAAAAAGCCCTTGCCCTTGGCAAAAAACCAAAGGGAGTCCTTTGCCCCATGGGAGACAGAAGTAAAACCTCTTGACCCTTTTCAACCCCCATTATATCCGCCAATCCCACACCAAGGGCTATCCCCTTTTTCACATCAACTCCGTAGATATGTTTTATATCCTCCTCTTTTAAAGCCTTCACGCCTACACTAAAAAGCCTACCCTCCTTTGATACAAGGGCTTGGTATAGGGCAACAAAATAAACCCTTTCTACCTGATCTAACCTTTTGATTTTGTCAATGTGCTCTTGCTTCTTATGGTCAAAAAGGCTAACCACTAAATGGGGACTTGCGGACAGGATCTTTTCCTTCAACTGTCTTTGAAAGCCAGAAAAAACGCCCATGGTAAGAAGCAAAGCAGACACTCCAAGGGATATACCCAAGAGAGCTATCAAGGAAACAAGCTGAGTAGAAGCCTTTCCGGAAAAAAGATATCTTAAGGATAACTTCAAAAGCCAGCTCATATGGACTTTAACTGTTCAAGTATCTCCCTTTGCCTTTGCATAATATAACGTCTTACTTTTGTTCTATCTTTTTCATCCAAATCCATTTTTAAACCAATCCTGATGTAATCATTTTCCTTTATTATGTTTCTCAATTCTCCAACTGTTTTTATGTTATCTTCATGGGGCAGTTCCAAATAAATATCAAATATTGTATGTATTTTTTGAACATCTGTTGATATATCTGAAAGAATTTCCAATAATTTATTCGCATCCTTTTCATATATTAAAATCCCAACACCAGACTCACTTATATTTATAACTCTTGCTTTCAAAATGCAATTATCTCCAACACAAAAAGAAACATAAACAGGCTCCGTTTCCTTAGGCTGAACTCTTATATACTCTCTAAGAGCTATATGTGGTGCTGGTACAGTAGATTCTATCTCTAAAACCAGTTCATCCCTTACATTGCTAAAGATTCTGCAAGATAGAAATATCTCATTAAACTTTATATATACAGGGTCTGTACCTGAAAAAACGCTTTTAAACCTGCATTCTTTGAAGTTAAAACTGATAAGCCTTTCCTTTGAAGATATCCATTTTATGGGAAGCTTTAACTTTACAGGGATTTCTTTCCAAGAAGTTATCAGTTCACATTCCTTTTTCTTGCTAAGTGCTGTAAGTATATCCGAAAAGGTCATAGTTTTATTATACCCTCCTCTGTTATTATGGCGGTTATGTTCTCGGGCGGTGTTATATCAAAGGCAAGATGCAAGGCGGGAGAATCCTTGGGAGCTATAGCTATCCCTTTTATATTTTTTATCTCTTCTTGACTTCTTTCTTCTATCCTTATGCTGTCTTCTCCGTAAGAGTTCATGTCAAAGGTGGATTTGGGTGCTACCACATAAAAGGGTATGCGGTGCGACTTTGAAAGCACGGAAAGGGCATAGGTTCCTATCTTGTTTGCCACATGGTAATCTTTTGTTATCCTGTCCGCTCCTACCAAAACACAATCCACCAAGCCCTTTCTCATAAGGTAGCCCGCCGTTGAATCGGTGATTATCTTATGGGGAATTTCCTCTTTTAATAGCTCCCATGCGGTAAGCCTTGAACCTTGAAGATAGGGTCTTGTTTCATCAACCCACACAAAGACCTTCTTACCGCTGTAGTGGGCAGACCTTATAACACCCAAGGCGGTTCCCCATCCTGCGGTGGCAAGGGCTCCCGTATTACAATGGGTAAGCACTTTTGCTCCTTCTGGTATAAGCTCTTTCCCTATCTGGCCCATTCTTTTGTTAGCCCTATAGTCTTCTTCTTCAATAGCCTTTGCCTCTTCTTCTATATTCTTTCCAAGTTCCAAAGCCCTTTTCATCCTATCCAAAGCCCAAAAAAGGTTATAAGCTGTGGGTCTGGTGTTCTTCAAAGTTTCATATACTACCTTTGGATCTTCACCGGCTTTTACTCCCAAGAAAAAGCCATAAGCCGCCGCACAACCTATGGCAGGCGCTCCTCTAACAGCCATATCTTTTATAGCCTGCGCCACCTTTTTATAGTCGTCAAGCCTTAGCCATGCTTCTCTTTCTGGAAGCTCCCTTTGATCAAGAAGCTTGAGAAAAGAGCCTTCCCAGTAAAAAGCCTTTACCTCCATAAATAAAATTTAAAATACTTGAAATTTTGTGTAAAGGGTATATAATTATAAAAGGGAGGGAAAGATGAAGAGTGAAGCTGTAAGAGCCTTCCATTATGGAAAAGAGCCTTCTTTGGAATTTGTGCCTGTGCCAGAGGGCTTTGACTTCTTGTCTGTGCTATTGGATCTAACGGGGCAACCCGAAGGAGATAAGAAGGAGAAGGATATTGACAATAGACAAAATCTATTTTTATCTTTCCCACCAGACCTTGGTGCCTACAGTTCTTTCCTTGTGATAAAGGATGTCAATCAGGGGCAGGAGGTTAATTTTAAAGATTCTGTTATTCCTCTACAGAGAGGGCCTCAAAAGGATATTAACATTGACAATCCATCTCTTAAAAACATGGATAATAACG
>JBKBRK010000009.1:25669-29153 GCA_046292245.1 Aquificaceae bacterium | reverse complement strand
GTTGGTTTCTATTTGCACTCTTTTACCCATATTCAAGAGAGTTTTTACAAGGTCTGAAAGGGTATTCTCTGTAAAGGGTTCGCCACCAGTTATTACCACGTGTTTATGGGAGTACTTTTCCACCAGTTTTATTAGATCCTCAAGCCTTGTATTGGCTTTTTTAAAAGGTAGGGCGGCGGGCTGGTCGCACCAAGGACACCTTAGATTGCATCCTTGTATCCTTATAAACAGGCTTGGAATGCCTACTAAAAGCCCTTCTCCTTGAATGCTTGGATAGACTTCCTTTATACTTATTGAGGTTGTTCTAACTTCACTTCGTAGCATTCTATGATATCACCTACCTTTACGTCGTTATAGTCCTTTAGCTTTATACCACACTCAAAGCCTTTGGCAACCTCCTGCACGTCTTCTTTGTATCTTTTCAAGCTTTCAATTTTTCCGTCAAAGATAACTACGCCGTTCCTTATAAGCCTTGCTTTGGCATTCCTTAATATCTTTCCATCCAGCACATATGAGCCCGCAACCGTCCCAGCACCCTTTATCTTAAAGGTTGCCCTTACCTCTGCAGACCCATGGATAATTTCTCTTTCCACGGGCTTTAGCAGGCCCTTAAGGGCTTTCTTTACATCCTCTATGGCTTCGTAGATGATGCCATAAAGCCTTATATCTACCTTTTCAGCCTCTGCAGCTTCCCTTGCCTTTACGTCTGGCCTTGTATTAAAGCCTATGATAATGGCGCCCGTTGCCTTTGCAAGCATAACATCCTTTTCTGTGATACCACCCACATCACCGTGGATGATCCTAAGGGAAACCTCGGGAGTGGAAAGCTCTGTAAAGGATTTCCTTAGGGCTTCCAAGGATCCAACGGTGTCTGCCTTCACTATAAGCCTTAGTTCTTTTAGCTCGCCCTCTTGTATCTTTTTGAAGATCTCCTCCAAGGCTATGCCCTTTTCTGCCTTTTCCATCTGTTCTTTTTTTATCTTCCTCTGTTCTGCTATCTGCCTTGCCTTCTTTTCGTCCTCTACCACTTTAAAGGAGTCTCCTGCCATGGGTAGGTCTTCAAAGCCCAAAATCTCCACCGGTATGGAAGGTCCTGCCTCTTTTACCTTCCTACCCTTATCGTCAAACATAGCCCTAACACGGCCATAGGTAGTTCCAGCTACAAAGACATCTCCAACCTTTAAAGTTCCCTCTTGTACCAAAAGGGTGGCAACTATTCCCCTTTGCTTGTCAAGCTTGGATTCTATTATGGTGCCCCTTGCGGGTTTATTGGGATTTGCCTTCAATTCAAGAAGCTCTGCCAAAAGGAGTATATACTCAAGAAGGCTTTCTACATTTTGTCCAGTTTTTGCGGATACATCCACAAATATGGTATCTCCGCCCCACTCTTCGGGTATAAGCCCAAGCTCTGATAGCTCCCTTCTTATCCTCTGCGGGTCTGCCCCCGGTTTATCTATTTTATTTACCGCCACTATTATGGGTACGTTAAAGGCTTTTGCGTGGTTTATGGCTTCTATCGTTTGGGGCATTACTCCGTCGTCCGCTGCAACCACAAGAACAGCTATATCGGTAACCTGAGCACCCCTTGCCCTAAGGGAGGTAAAGGCTTCGTGCCCGGGTGTGTCAAGGAAAGTGATTTTTCTTCCGTCGGGCATTTCCACCACAGAAGCACCAATATGCTGGGTTATTCCCCCTTTTTCCCTCTCTGCCACCCTTGTCTTTCTTATGGTATCCAAAAGGGTAGTTTTGCCGTGGTCTACGTGCCCCATAACCACAACCACCGGAGCCCTCGGCTCTGTGCCCTCTTGTATAGCCTCTTTCTCTTCTTCAATCACTTCTTCCTTCTTTATCTCTGCCAAAAAGCCAAAGGCTTCTGCCACCTGTAGGGCAATGTCGGAAGGAACTGTTTGATTTATGGTTGCCAATATTCCCCTCTTTAAAAGCTCCGCCATTACTTGGTTTTGTGGGACTTTAATTAGGTCTGCCAGTTCTCTAACAGTGATTATCTCGGGAATTTGTATTATCTTGATTTCTTCTTCCCTTTCTTCTCTTTTTTCCTTCTTTATCTGCTGTTCTAACTTCTTAAGTGTCTGTTCTTCTCCTTTACTTGGCTCTTCCTTTGGAGGCTGCGGTTTTTGGGGTTTTTCTTTCAGCTTGACTTCCCTTGGTGGTGGGGGCATCATCTTTGGAGGCATGGGTCTTTTTACCTCCACCTTGCGTGGTTTTTCCTTTTCTTTGTCAAAGGTTGGTTTTGGCTTTTGCTCCTTGAGCTTTGTTTCCTTTGGTTTTTGTTCCCTGTGTCTTTTTTCTTCTTTTTTCTCTTCCTTTGGAGCTTCCACCTTTTGTGGTGCTTCTTCTACAGGGGGCGGTGTAGACCCATTTTCTTGACTTTCCTTTGAAAGCTGTATATTGTCGTAAATTATCTGAAGCTCTTCCTCTTCAAGGTAGGAAAAGTTCCCCTTCTCTATGCCCCATTCCCTTAGAATTTCCCTTACCTTTTTTACAGGAACTCCAAGCTCCTTTGCCACATCCTGAACTCTCAATTTTCCCATAAGGTATAATTATAAACTTAAGGGAAACTAAATGTTATCAGTGCTAATCTGCACAAAGAACGAAGAGAGGAACATAGAAAGGGCTATAAAAAGCGTTAAAGGTCTTGCACAGGAGATAATAGTGGTAGATTCGGGCTCAACAGACAGGACTGTGGAAATAGCAAAGAGCTTGGGGGCAAAGGTCTTTTTTAAAGAGTGGGAAGGTTATGCGAACCAGCTTAACTATGGCATTAGCCTATGCTCAAATGAATGGGTTTTAGTATTGGATGCAGACGAAGAGGTTTCAAAGGAGCTAAAGGAAAGTATAAAAGGAGTGTTGGAAAAGCCAAGGTATGAAGTATACCAAGTTTGCAGAAGAACCTACTACCTTGGAGATTTTTTAAAGCATGCATGGTATCCCGAGTGGAGGATAAGGCTTTTTAAGAAGGGTAAGGTAAGGTTTGAGGGGGCTTTACACGAAAGGGCTGTTTTCGAAGGCAAATCGGGAAAACTAAAGGGAGACCTTTATCATTACTCCTTCAAAAGCTTGGAAGACCAATATTTAAAGACCATAAGGTATGCCAAGATAATGGCTATGGAGATGAAAGAAAAGGGCAAAAGGTTTAGAGGATATAACCTGGTCTTTAACCCTATCTGGCATTTCATAAAGGTTTATCTTTTAAACCTTGGCTTTTTGGATGGTGTGAGGGGCTTTCTTGTGGCTATGTCGGGGGCTATATACGTATTTTTGAAGTATAAATTTCTCTATGAGATAGAATTAAAGGAGAAAAAGAAGAGGCTTTGGTGATGCTTTATAGTCTTAGGATGAGGGCAGAGCTAAAAGGCGAGCATGTATCAGGTGTAGAAAGGATTGTAGAGGCTACTCAAATAGAAAAAACTATAAGGGGATTTATAAAAAGACCAAGGCAGTACGACAAGATGGTTATAACCCT
>JBKBRK010000009.1:0-25659 GCA_046292245.1 Aquificaceae bacterium | reverse complement strand
TTGAATACATACCAAAGGCTTTGCCCATAAAAAGTTATGACTTTAAGAGAGTAGAAGAAGCTCACAGCTTTGCGATAGAGATGCTTTCCAAGGAGGGCATAAAAAAGGATATAGCCTTAAAGGGTCTTGAACTTCTTAAAAGGGGACCAAGCCCAAAGGGAGGGAACATGAGGGGTGCTGTCCTTTTGGATGTGGATACGGGGGAAAGGCTTGAACCAGACCCAGAAAGGGGCATAAGGACTGTGAGGTTTGACTGGAAAAACAGGGAACACATAAAAAAGCTTCTAAAGGAAAGGGGAATTAGAAGGTTTTATTTAGAAAGACTTTTGGATGCCTTGGCTCTTGCCACAAAGAATATATACTGCGGAGTTATGGCGGAGCTATGTTGGAGTGATGACCCCGACTATACCACGGGCTACGTAGCAGGAAAAGACATAGGCTATGTGAGGATAAAGCCCATGAAAGAGGAGGGAGTTCCCGTTGGAGGAAGGGTTTATTTTGTTAAAGGAAATTCTCTTGAGGAAATAGTAGCCTGCTTGGAAAGGAGGGCCATATTGATAGAGAATTTATAATATACGCCCGCTGAAAAATTCTCCTTTGTAGGGGGTCCATTGACATCCACAAAGAATTTAAAATTCTGGTAGTTCAGGCTTCTAGCCGAAATTAGATTTCTTTTTAGATAAGGGTAGGGCAGAGCCCTGCCCTTTTGTTGATCATGTAAAGTCGTTATTGGGGAGAAGAGAAGTCTTCTTTAGAACACTTTCTAAGCTTCCCTTTAGTTTCCTTATGCCAACCCTTGAAGCCTTGTACCAAGGGATGGTGGTCTTGGGGTCTGTGTAGCTTGTGGTAAGGTGGTTCAAGGACTCTTTCCACCTGTACATAAGGCCATAAACTGTTCCCGGAGGAGGAGCACCATTTACAACAACCAAAGCAACCGCATTTCCCTCCAGGTTATACAACTCCACAAGATCGCCACTCTTTACACCAAGCTTTTCTGCATCAAGGGGGTTTATCTCCACATAGGGCATGGGTATGCTATAGACCTTTTCAGGTAAGTACCTGTCGTGGTAGCCCGTTTGCCAAATGATCTGGGTCCTTCCGTTGGTAAACCAGAAGGGGAACTTCTTATCGTTTCCATCCTTGAAGTATTTGGTGATCTGAGGTGGGTAGAACTTCATAGGGTCTGGTTCCCATGGGTCTGTACCATACCATTTGAACTTACCATCCTCAGTTCCAAACTTATGTACATACCTTCTCTTTGTACCAACGGGCTGACCTGTCTTTGGGTCTATCCTTACAGGGACCTGTATGCCTTTCTGTCCTACCTTCCTTAAATACTCGTAGGTGACGCCCCTATAGCATTCCGCGGGAAGCTTTGCTTCATCCTCTTCTGGTAGTTTATTGTTTGGAAAGTCGTTGCCACCATCCAAGAAGACCTCTTCTGCAGTCTTCCAATCCATTCCCGCACAGTACTTTGCCTCCTCCTTGTTTCCTTCCGCTTCGTAGAGTTCCTTCATCCTTGTGGCTATCCTGCCCCATATCCACCAGTCTGGCTTTGCTTCTCCCGGCGGATCCATAAACTGGTCTGCTATTCTAAGGAGCCTGCTGTTGCAGTTTATGTATGTAGTAGGCGTTTCACCCCATCCCGCTGCGGGAAGTATCACATGGGCATCCCTACCTGTTTCTGTTTCATACATGTTTATAACCACAAGGAAAAGGCCATCTGTCTTGCTAAGTCCTTCCAGTATACGCTTTGCCCTCTCTTCGGAGCCTGCGGGCTCTCCTGCAAAACCAGCTTGTTCTGAAAGGTACTTGGTTAGGGCAAAGGTTCTCTCGTGCATCCTCTTCTTATACTCTTGTGAGTTTGGTGTAGATAGGTATGGGTCTGTTCCTGCAACAAAGTATACTTTTGCCCTGCGGTCGTTCTTTACATACTCGTCTATGTTTGGTGGCGGTCCGCCTGCGTATATAGAGCCAACAAGCTTTGCTCTTGATGAGCCGTGAGGCCTTACATAGCCTTCTTGGTGTCCGCCCAGCCTTCCGCATCCCGTTCCTGGCTTTCCGTAGTTGCCCGTAAGAGCACTAAGCTGGGCTATGGCTGCTATGGTGTCGTAGTTTTTGTATCCCCATATAACACCCTTTTCGTAGATGGTAAGGGTCCTTTTTCTAAAACCGCCAGCCTTTGGCTTTGCTATCCATTCTGCAGCCTTTTCAATATCCGCCCTTGAAACGCCCGTTAGCTTTTCCACCCTTCTCATAAACTCGTCATAAGGAACATCCAACATCAAAGACTTTTTCTTGTAGTCTTCAAAGGTCTTAAGGTCTGTCCTTTCCTTTATAAACTTGTCATCATGCCAGCCCTTTTCCCAGATAGCTCTCGCTATAGCGTTCGCCAAAACATAATCTGTTCCAAGGTTTAAACGAAGATGAAGCACCCTGCCCTTATCTATTGCTTCTGCCACAGTAAGGCTTGCAGTTCTCCTTGGGTCTACCACTATAATCCTTGCGGGTTCTGCAGGCTCTCCTTTTAAGTACTCCTTTTTCTTTTCTTCTATGCTTGCCCCTTGGAAGTTGGGAAGCATATGTTCTGTGTAGAAAACAGAGGCGGTTTCAAAGGGGTTGGCTCCCCAAAGGAGTATGGTATCCGCAAGCCTTGCATCTTCGTAGGTATAGTTTAGTTCATGGGTTCCCCTTTCCCTTTGACCCCAGACCTCCGAATTATATGCAGGTCTGTTATGGATAGATAGCATCCTTGTCCCCACTGCTATAAAGAAAAACTTACCAACGGCCCAGTTGTCTTCAAAGCCAGAACCAGCACCGCCATGGTCGTGTATCTTCATAGCCACAGAGTCTGGTCCATAGGTATCCTTTACGCCCTTGACTACTCTTGCAATAAGGTCTATGGCTTCTTCCCAGCTTATGGGCATGAATTCATCACCCACCCTTACCATAGGATGGTGAAGCCTTGCCCTTGTGGGCTTTGTAGGTGCATAGGTAGCCTGAGCGTTGGTACCACCCCTTATGGAATAGTTTCCTCTGTTTATAGGAGAATCCTTGGAGGGAATTATGACCACGTTGTATTGCTTACCATGTTTTGTTATAACGGAATGCATTGTTTCCGTTATGGCTTCTCCTTCCAATGCGGGCTGCTGCTGTGAAAAGTCTATTCCCAAAGCGTTTTCGGTGGGCTTTGCTCCACCATCCTTACCTACTGGCCAGGTGTAGATATCATAACCGCAACCCACATTGCAATACTGACAGGGAGCTGTGTATTTTTTTGCATCCTTTGGTGGTATTGGTAGTTGGTCTTTTCTTTCGAACAAAGCCATGGTTTTACCTCCTTTTATTTGATGATGTTCTTTGACCTACCCCAAACAAGCCCCTCTATACCTTCTGCATATATGTCTCCAGTGGTTGAGTCAAGCCTTAGGGTTATCTGGGGAAGCCACTGGGATGCATGTCCCTGATAGGTCTGTCCGTTCTTTGCCGGGTCAAACATGCTGTAGTGGCATGCGCAGACGAGCCTTTTCTTTTGATATGTAAGAGGACAGCCTTGATGGGTACAAAGGGCAGAAAAGGCTACTATATCCCTTTGAGGCCCAATGCCTCCAATAGCCTCCACTCCCAACTTTACAAGCATAGCTGGGCTAGACTCGTCTGGATAGTTAAAGAATATGGGCTGATCCTCCTTAAGGTTTTTGATGTTTGTCACCTTTACGCTTTTGTAGGGAAGGGAAGAGGCAAAGGCTTGAATCTTACCAGTGGCAGAGCCTGCCAAAACAGCAGCTGTTCCGGAGAGCTTTAGAAAATCTCTCCTGTCCACAGCCAAACTACACTTGCCTTTTTTCATAGCTAAACCTCCTAGCTTTATTCCTGGTGTTTATACAGCAAACTTTATGCCAAATTTTACGACGGATCTAAGTTGCGGAATTTCCGACAAAATCTAAAGGATGAAAGGTTATAGTTGCTCAAATTTTTAGCGGGGGTGTCAAAAATTGAACATTAAAGTATCAATAATAAGTATATAAAGTGATTTTTTAGTTATTTATTCTATATATTGCTTTCTTTTTGCAACCTCTTCTTTTATCGCAGGCAAGGATACCTGCGCTACCGAGTAAGATATTTTTACTAAACGCGTGTAAGTAAATTATTGTAAAATTTTAGGAACAGGAGGGAATGCATGAAAAAGCTTACTCTGATACTTTTTGTCTCTACGGTAATTTTTGCACAGGATCTCTACCATACAAAGCTTCTTGAAGCCATAAACCAAGTTCAAAGAAGTATAGAGTTTGCAAGGATAACAGAGGTGGATAAGTTAGACCCATACCACTACGAGAAGGCAAAGGCTAGTAGAGATATAGCAAATATACTCGCCTCCATAATGGACGATGTGGGTGCAAAGATATTTCTATTAAAAAGCTTTAACGCCGCATCAAAGGCTATGGCTGGTAAATATCAACTGGATGAGTTGGCTCCTATGGCAAGTAAGAAGGTAAAAACAGAACAAGGCTTAGGTGTAGATTTAGACCCTTTTGATACCCCAGTTCCCGTTAAAAAAGAAATAGACATATCTCAAAGTTTAGGCGTAAACTTAAACCTTATTAGTGAAAGGCTGATAGAGGCGAGGAACGAAAAAGCCTTGACTTGTACTCCCGTAGAACTTGCGAGGGCAGAAGTCTATTACGATGCCCTTCTTTATGAACTGTCAAAAGATACTCCCATTTCAACCCATTTAACGGATTTCTACCAAAAGGGTATAAGAGAGGTTAATTTAGCCTTTGAGAAAATAAAGATTGCCAAAAGGGGAAACCTTGAATGTTATACGGGTAAGCCCTTTGTATCCGAGGTTGGAAAGACAGAAAAGACAGAGGAAGGAGTTCAAAAATCACAAGAAGAACCTGTCGAAGAAATTCAAGATCATGTTAGTAGAAAACTTTTGATGGCAACCGCAAGAGTACATTTTGACTTCAATAAAGCAAATATAAAAAGAGATTACATTCCCCTTCTTAACGAGGTGGTAAAAATACTAAAAGAAAACCCCAATGTAAGGGTCAAAATAGAAGGCTTCACCGACGATATAGGCTCAAAGACTTACAACGACAAGCTTGCCCTCAAAAGAGCACAAGCAATAAGGGACTATTTAATAAAGGCTGGCATACCAGCGGACAGGATAGAAGTTGCAGGCTTTGGAAAGGAAAGGTACATAGCGGATAATAAAACCCCCATGGAAAGATTTACCAACAGAAGGGTAGAATTTATAGTTATACAGGTGCCCGGTCAATAAAAGCATACGCCAAACTCTTTGAAGTTTTTGCCCCTTTTTGCGTCCATTATAAACTTAAAAAGCCTGCTCTCTGAACCTGTGTAAAGGGTAAAGGTTTTTATAGGTTGGCATCCCTCAAAGCTACCAAGAGGGAATATAAGGAGGGAGCCCCTTTTGGGCTCTTTGTCTCTTATTATTACCCTTTCTGCGTAGAAGGGAAGGCTGTGGTGGAAATAACCCAACTCATAGCTTGGCACATCTCCCTTTGGGTCAAGTCCCTTTATAAACTCTCCAAGGTCTTTTACCTTTCTTTTTTCTTCAAGTTGGGGCAGGAGGGCAAACTTTAGGAAAACAATCAAGAGAATACCTGCCACCGCAGGGGAAAGTCTGTGATCTCTGTAAAAAACCAAAAAGGGCAAAGGCAAAAGGACAAGAAAATAAAAGGGAAGAGAGAAGAAAAAGACAGCAATCAGCAAAGTAAGGGCTATTAGCAAAGATATAAAAAGGCTTGAGTATTTTTTTATCTTTGTCCAAGCTTCACTAACCATAAAGTTGGCGGTAATAATAGCAAGGGAAGGAAAGGCTGGAAGCACATAAACTGGGATCTTTTGAGCCACAAGGCTAAAAAGCCCATAGACAAAGGCAAACCAAATTAAAGGGAAGGCAAGCTCTCTTTTTACCTTTGATATAGCCCAAGCAAGGGCTATGAAGAAGATAAAGGAGTAGGGCAAAAAGCTAACCTTCAAGTCAAGGAAATAAAAGTAAAGGGGCTCATCACCATGATGGACACGCTTTAAGTTTTCTCTATAAAAAACTTCCCAGAATTGGCTGCCTTTTGTGAAAAATTGATAAACATGCCACCAAAGGCCCAAAAGGAGGGCAAAGAGGCTAAGGAGATAATACCTTAGCTTTAGAAGCTCCTTTGGATCCCTTAGAAGAAGGTAAAAGAAAACCACGCCCGCAGGTATTACAATGCCCGCAGGTCCCTTTACAAGCATGGCAAAAGAAGAAGACACAAAGGCAAGGAGAAGGTAGAAAAGCCTCTTCCCATTGTAGTAAAGAAGCCAAAGGTAGAGGCTTAGGGTTATAAAAAAGGTAAAGGGCACTTCGGGAGAAGCATACTGAGAGTTGGCAAAAAACTGCACCGAAAGGGAAAAGACCAAAAAGCTAAAAACTCCAATATACCAGCTTTTTGTAATTTCCTTGGCTATAAGAAGGGTGATAAAGCCCGTCAAAAGACCCAAAAGGGCATGCATAAATCTAAGTCCCCACTCATTTACTCCAAAAAGGCTATAGCCTATTACCACAAGCCAGTAGGTCATGGGCGGTTTATTGAGCCTTAGATCGCCGTTATAATAAGGGTTTAAGAGATCTTCACTTTTTAGCATATTCCTTGCGGAGTCTGCGTAAAAGGCTTCATTGGGAGACCAAACCTGAAAAGATCCAAGGTTTGGAAAGTAAAGGAAGATAACTAAAAAGCTCAAAAAGTAAAGCATGCTGTTTAATAGTTTATAATACAGGGCTCATACGCCGGGTAAAAATTGCCCCAAAAAATTGTTAGCTTAGGCTTCCAGCCTGTTGTTTTTTTCGTAGGTAAGTCTCCATATGCTACCAGCGTAATAATGCTATAATCTAACCTATGAGGCAAAAAGGTTTTACATTAATTGAGCTGTTGGTGGTGGTTATAATACTTGGGATACTTGCCGCCATAGTGGTGCCAAGGATAACGGGAAGGGTAGATGAGGCAAAGATAGAAGCCACTAAGGTGCAGCTAAAGGCAACAAAGGATGCCTTGGAGCAGTATAAATTAGATAATGGATTTTATCCCACCACGGAACAGGGACTAAAAGCCCTTGTGGAAAAGCCCACAACACCACCAGTGCCCCAAAGGTGGAGGCAATACCTTGAAAAGCTTCCAAAGGATGCATGGGACAGAGACTTTATCTACATGTCTCCGGGGCTTGGAAGGTCCTTTGAGCTTAGGTCTGCGGGTCCAGATGGAAAGGAGAGCACTGAGGACGATATAGATGTATGGCAATAAAGGTTTTACTTTGCTTGAGCTATTAGTAGCCATTGCTCTTATGGCTGTGGGTTTTTCTGTTGTTTTTGAAGTCTTGTCAAAGGCAAGGCTTGACTATTCTTACACTAAAAGCCTTTCTAAAGACCTTATAGATTTAAACAACCTTTTGGTAAAGGGCGAAGCAGACCCTTTTATATCTCAAAGGAGAACCCTTGAAGACTATCCACAGATAGAGGAAATAACCTATAAACTTGGTCAGGCGGAGATATTTATATACAGGGCAAAGGATGAGAAAAGGCTTTACACTCCTTGAAGTACTCCTTGCCCTAACCCTTATGGGGGTTTTTTTCTCAACCCTGTCCTATGTTTTTTACAACACCATAAAAAACTCCTATTCCTTATCGGAAGCCTCAGAGGTTACAAAAGAAGAGATAAACCTTTTTTGGGACCTACAGAGAAAGTTAATGGGCGCAAAGGATATATACCTAAAAAAGAGCATGCTTTTTATGATCACCTCCTCGGGGAATTACTATCAGGGAGTGGTAAAGTGTGGCTATGTGTATAAGGATGGCTGGCTTTATTATTATGAATTTCCTTATCCTTATGGAGATATGGCTTTCTATGAGGAGGACAAACTTATGAAGATAGGAAAGTTCAAAGAGCTTTACTTTAGAGCCTTTGCTGGAGATTACCAAGAGGAATTTCGGGGCTTGCCCCAATGGATTGAGGTTTACCTAGAGGGTATAATACTAAGGATAGGGATTTAAAGATGGCGGTGGTTTCCTATTTTTTCTTTATACCTTTTATGGTACTTTTGTTTTTTTATGGTCCCCTTTTTAAGGCGGCTAAATTGAACCCGCCTAAGATGGAGAGAGAACAAATAAACATAAACCCCCTATTTTTCAAGTTTGAAGCCTTGTATCCAAAGGAGGAAAAAAAGGAAGAGGTGCCCATGGTTAACCTCCTTGCCACCGCCACCGGTTCTGTAAGGTTAGCCCTCATACAGGTAAACGGAAAGGAGCAAACGGTAAGCATAGGCTCAAAGATAGGTGGCTATAAAGTAGCCCACATAGATAGAAACTATATAATAATTTCAAAGGGGGAAAATAAGATCGCAATAGGTTTTAGTTTAAGAGAGGAATCAGCCAAGGTAAGCGCACCTTCCACTACATCAACAAAGGATACAAGGATAACCTCCTCCAGAAGCCTTCAGGCAAACATCCCAAGGGGAGAGTTGGAAAGGATAACCGCAGATCCAGGCATCATGTTTAGACAGATAAGGCTGGTACCCTTTGTGCAAGAAGGAAGAACAAGGGGCTTTTTGTTTGAGTGGATAGAGCCCGGGAGTATCTTTGAGAAGGCAGGCATACAACCCGGGGATGTACTTCTATCCATCAATAACCAAGAGATAAGAAGCGGCGAGGACGCCTTTAGGATCCTTCAAGTGCTTAGGAACGAAAGCACTATAAAATTAAACCTACAAAGGGAAAATGAACTTATAGAACTTTCCTTGAGGGTAGAGTGATGAGAAAAATAGTATTTTTGTTAGTACTATTACTTTTCGTGCCCATAAGAGCTCAGGAAGCCCAAGATATTCAAAGGCAAGCTCAAGAGCAAAGGAAGAGTGGAAGGGTTGTCCTTAACTTCCAAAATGCAGATATATCCCTTGTGGTAAAGTTTATGTCGGAACTAACTGGGAAAAATATAATCCCTGACCCCAACGTTAAGGGAACCATAACCATAAGCTCCGCAAAGCCTGTAAGCATCTCTCAAGCTTGGGAGCTTTTTGTGATGTCCTTGACCTTTCAAGGCTATGGAGTGGTAGAAGAAAGAAACTTTGTGCGCATAGTCCCCATAGCCCAAGCCACACCCCTTGCAGAGATTAGAGAACCAAAGACAGGGGCAGATATAGTTATCTATCTATACACCGCAGAAAACACCCAAGCTATTCAGCTTCAACAAGCCATACAGCCCTTTTTATCCCCCTTTGCCAGAATAGGAGTTCATCAACAATCCAACACCCTAATAATAGCGGACATAGGCAGGAACATTGAAAAGGTAAGGGAGATATTGAAAGAGCTTGACTCTCCCCAAAGGAGTTTAAAGGTCAAGATCTATCCCCTTCAAAGGGCAAAGGCGGAAAACGTATTGCAGAGCGTACAGGGTGTTCTAAGCGCCTTACAACAACAAACGGGAACACCCAGCATAGCCACCCTTAGCAAAGATGCCAATGCAGTATTGGTAATAGCAAGGGAAGAGATACATAACGTAGTGGAGGAGGTTATAAAAACTATAGATGAAAACACCTACATAACAGAGGAAAGAAGCTTTTATGTTTTACCCCTTAAATTCATATCCGCAGAGGAACTCCACAAGAGCCTTCAAGTCTTGCTTACGGGCATCACTCCAACGGTAGCCCAGCCAACGCCAGCCCCTCAAGAGACTCCAGAGATAAGAGGGGTAGAAACCCCCTTAAGAAGACAAACATCCCAGCAACTTCAACAACCCCAACCCATACCACCAATACAGACCAAGGAAGGCTTTCGCATCGGCTTTGACAGGGGGACAAACTCTGTTTTGATATACGCCACTCCAAAGGAGTTTGAAGGATTAAAAGCTCTTGTAGAGAATCTTGACGTAAGGCGCAAGCAAGTGCTCATCGCCGCCTCCGTGGTGGAGATGTCCACAAGTAAAGCCTTGGATATAGGAGTGCGCTGGCAAGCCATAGGTTCAAAGGGTGGCGCAGGCTTTGGCGTTGGAAGTGCTCAAGACCTATACAGCTCCCTTTTGACAGGAAGCTTTGTGCTTGGCTTTATAAACAACGTGGGAAGGACTATCACCATAGGTGGTACAAGCTTCTTCTTCCCAGACCTTGTTCTTCTTTTCTCCCTCCTTGAAAAAGGCACGGGCTTTAACCTTATATCAAACCCCAAGGTGCTTACCCTTGACAACCAACTGGCCCAGATAAAGGTAGGTCAGGTTATACCCTTTGCCTCGGGAGTTAAGTTTGATATAAACGGACAGCCTGTTATCACCTATGATTATAAGGAGGTGGGGCTTGATTTAAAGATCACACCCACCATAGCGGAGAACAACCTAAGGCTTGTGATAAATCTACAGGTGCAGGAGATAACTGACTTTTTAAGGCCACAGGTAGGACAGCTTAGCTATGCCGTTCCCATAACCTCCAACAGGCAGGTAAATTCCGACGTGGTGGTGGAAAAGGGACAAACCATCATAATAGGAGGCTTGGTAAACAATAGAACCCTAAACTCCCAAGAGGGCATCCCCGGTTTAAAGGACATTCCCTTGCTTGGAAGCCTCTTTAGAAGAGATACCCAAAGGGAAGATAAGATATCCCTTTTCATCTTTATAACTCCCTATGTGATAGAAAGCCCGGAGGAGCTCACCAAGATAACCCAAGAACACCAGAAATTGGCAGAGGAACTTAGAAAGATGATGGAGAAACAAAGGAAAGATGAAGAAAATAAGCCTTAAAAATCTCCTGCTTTACAGTTTTTTGTTTTTTCTTGTTGTCTTTTTAATACTTTTCTTAACTTTTCCCAAGTTTTTGGTCTTTGATAAGCTTTTGCTAAAGAATGGCATATATTTAACCGCCCAAAAGGTGGATGAGACTCCTATAAGCATAAGGTTAAAGGGTGTGGAAATGTATAATCAAAACTCAAGGCTTTCACGTTTTGACTTTCTTAAGGTAGGCTTGGGAGTTTTTAGAATAAGGCTTGAAGGCTATTGCGGTAAAGCAAACCTGGTTTTGGAAATCTCCCCTTGGGGGATGGTACTGAGGGCTAAGGATTTTACTTGCTTGGAGGGTATGGAAGGGCTGTCCACAGAGCTTTATATAAAAGAGGGCATATATGGAAATTTAAACATAAAGGGAATAAAGGTGCAGGGTATAAAATTGGATGAGATCTCCTTTGATTTTAAAGGCAGGGTTTTTACTGCAAAGGGCAAGATGGGTGGTATAAATTTAATAGGAGACGGTCAGATCGTTTATAATTCAAAAAATCCTTTGAGGTCTGCCATAAACGGTCAAGTTTCAGGCGGTGGTATAAGGTTGATTATAGGAAGTACCTTAGAAAGGATTGAGATAAAGACGCAGTAAAAGTTCCTTAGAGAGTACAGCCTTGTGAAACCAAGGCAGTTATACATACAAATTCAAAAAGTTTTAAATTATTATATATGCCAGAGGCAAAAAGTAAGCTTACCAAATCTCAGAAAGCAGCTGTACTTCTTATGGCACTGCCACCACAGATGGCTGTTGAAGTAATGAAGGAGCTCTCCGATTCAGAAATACAGGAGATTATAATGCAAGTGTCTAATCTTGAAGGAATAACACAAAAAGACATTGAAGATATCGCCAAGGAATTCATAGAAGAATACAGGGCAATATCCTTTATAAGCCCGGACATGGAGAAGCTCCTTGAATATGCCAAAAGATCTCTACCACCGGATAAGTACGCTAAGATTTACGAATTACTGACAGGCTCCAGCTTAATTAAAAACTTCCAGGAATTGGAAAAAGTAGATAGTAAAATACTTGCAAACATCCTCAGAAATGAACACCCTCAAACAATAGCGGTAGCTCTTTCACAGCTTAGTCCTGTTAAATCCTCGGAGATCATAAAACAATTACCAGATAGTCTATCTATAGAAGTGGTAAAAAGGCTTGCCACCCTTGAAAACATATCTCCAGAGTTTTTTGGAGAGCTTGTAGAGGTTATTGCCGAAGAGATAAGAAGTATGGGTATGAGCGGTATTATGCAAAGGACGGAAGGCATAACTTTAACCGCCGAACTTTTAAACATGCTGGATAAGGACACCACCAACAAGATACTATCAAAGTTGGATGAGGAAGACCCTTATCTTTCGGAAAGAATAAAGGAGAAGATGTTTACCTTTGAAGATATAAGGAAGCTGGATAACAGAGCCATTGTGGAAATACTAAAGGCGGTAGATAAAAGTGTTCTTTTGGTTGCCCTCAAGGGAGCCCCAGAGGATATAAGAGAGAAGTTTTTCTCCAATATGTCTAAAAAGGCTGCGGACATAATGAGAGAGGATATGGAGGCATTGGGACCTGTAAAGGCTTCAGAGGTAGAAAAAGATCAAAAACAGGTTATCAAGATCATAAAAAACTTAGCAGACCAAGGAATAATAGACCTAACGGGTGGAGAAGCCTATGTATAAAGGAGAGTTTAAGCCCCTTTTTCATGAACATGGTAAGGCAGAAAACCCCCAGGAAGAAAAGCAAAATATCCAAAACCCTTGCGAAGAAATAGAACTTAAATACAGGTATGAATTGGAGAGTTTTGTTGAAAAAATAGATCAGTTAAAAACTAATATAGAAAGCTTAGAAAAAGAAAAGGAAGAGATATTAAAGAAGAATGTGAAACTTATCGAAGAGCTTGAAAGAAGGGAAAAGGCTGAAGTTTTGATTGATAAGATTAGCAATAAGCTATTAGAAGTTTTTGCAGATACAAAGATAAAGCTCAAAAAAGAATTCGTAAATATTATATTGGATGTTTTAAAAAGAATTTTAATTGCGGATATTTTACCCAAAGAGGAAGCTCTTACAAAAGCTCTGTCTTTTGCCTTTGAATCAGGAATTGAGCTTAATGGGGAGATAAACCTTTATGTTAACCCTGAAGACTTTCAATTGGTGGAGGAATATGTTAAAAAATTATCAAGCCCTTTACAGTTAAACCTATTAACAAAAAAGGAGCTTGAAAGGGGTGAGTTTGTAATTGAAACTCAAAAGCTGTGGATAGAAAGGCGCTATGAAGACCTTCTTTTGGATATTCTAAGGGATATAAGGGATGAAAGAAGCCTTTAGAGTTTATCATAAGCTATACAAAGCCAGCGGTGTCTATTTGGAAGCTTACAACACAGGGGGAGCCGTAGGCGACCATGTCCTTATATATCCTCAAAGGAACAGTCCTATAGAAGGGGAAATAATCGGCTTTAACGAAGATAGGTGCATCATAATGCCCTTTAGCCATGTACATGGGGTAAAGGCGGGTGATAGGGTACTCATAAAGAAGGAACATGTCTCAACGGTGTGCGGGTTGGAGCTCTTAGGAGAAGTTATTGATCCCTTTGGAAGAAGGCTATCGGACGGAGTTAGACCCGTGGGAGAAAGCAAGCCAATAGTTTTGGAGGATATAAACCCCCTACACAGAGAAAGAATAAAAGAGATCTTTGACTGTAGCGTACGGTCCATAAATGCCCTGCTTACCCTTGGTAAAGGACAAAAGATAGGCATATTCTCTGGGGCAGGAGTAGGCAAAAGCACCTTGCTTGGCATGATAACAAGAAATAGCAACGTGGATGCCGTTGTCCTTGCCCTTATAGGAGAAAGGGGAAGAGAAGTTAAAGAGTTCTTGGAGGATGTACTCGGAGAGGAGGGAAGGAAAAAAAGCATAATAGTAGTTACCACTGCAGACCAAACTCCCATAATGAAGGTAAAGGGAGCCATAAGCGCCTTGGTTCATGCAAGATACCTTGCCCAAAAGGGCAAAGATGTACTTTTGGTTATGGATTCCATCACAAGGTTAGCCCTTGCACAGAGGGAAGTGGGGCTTTCCGCCGGTGAGCCACCTACTATGAAGGCATATACGCCCTCCGCTTTTTATCTTCTTTCAAAGATAGTGGAAAGTTGTGGGAATTTTAAAAGGGGAAGTATAACGGGCATATTTAGCGTGCTTGTGGAGGGTGATGATATAAGCTTAGACCCTGTGGCGGACTTTTTAATGGGTGTGCTTGATGGACACATAATACTCTCAAGAAAAAGGGCAAATGCGGGGCTTTTCCCCGCCATAGACCCTATAAAAAGCCTAAGCAGGCTTATGCCCAAAATAGTAAGCTCAGAACATATGAAGAGGGCTCTTTATTTAAGAGAGCTCTTAAGTAATTATGAAGCTATGGAAGACATGGTAAACCTTGGACTTTATAATGTGGGAAGCAATCCAATGGTAGATAAGGTGGTTAAACACAGAGAAGAAATAAACAGGTTTTTTACTCAAAGGGTGGAGGAAAGGATCAGCTACCCACAAAGCCTTGAGGAACTAAAAAGTCTTTATGAAAAGCTGTTATAGGATGTTGGTTAATTTACCAGCGAGAAATCCCTTTTTGGGATGCATTCAATATCACCATGCGATTTCTCACAACGCCTAAAAGCTGTTATAATCTTTATCTATGGATCTAAAAGCCTATGCAGAGGGTAAGGTAGAAGTTGCAAGGTCAAGTCTTAGGAGGCTAATATCCTTAAACACGGAGATAAAGAATAAAACACTCCTTAAAACTGCAGAGCTTCTTGATGCAAAAAGGGACTTCATAAAGGAAGAAAACGCCAAGGACATTGAGTATGCAAGATCCCAAGGGCTATCTACTGCCCTTATAGACAGGCTTATTCTAAACGATAAGCGTATAGAGGGTATGATAAAGGTGCTAAAGGATGTAGCTTCTTTGCCAGACCCCGTGGGCGAGATCACCCGCATGTGGGTCTTGCCCAATGGCTTGCAGGTAGGTAGGATGAGAGTTCCCCTCGGTGTTATCTTTATCGTTTATGAGGCAAGGCCCAATGTAACCATAGAAGCCGCTTCCCTGTGTATGAAATCCTCCAACGCAGTCCTTTTAAGGGGAGGAAAGGAAGCCATAAACACCAACAAAGCCCTTGTGGAACTTATACACCAAGCTTGCAAAGAGACGGGCTTTCCACCAGAGGCGGTGCAGTTTATAGATAGACCCGAAAGGGAGATAGTATGGGAGATCCTCAAAATGGAGGGTAAGGTGGATGTGGCTATTCCAAGAGGTGGAGAGAGTCTTATTAGGGCAGTGGCGGAAAATGCCAAAGTGCCTGTGATAAAACACTACAAAGGAGTTTGTAATATATACGTAGATGAAGAAGCAGACCTTACAAAAGCCTACCACATAGTCTATAACGCAAAGGTTCAAAGGCCCTCTGTATGCAATGCAGTGGAGAATTTAATAATCCATAGAAGCCTTTTAAATACCTTTTGGCAAAAGATGGCAGATATACTGGGAAAGGCCGGTGTGGAATTAAGGTGTGATGAAGATAGCCTAAGGGTTGTAAAGTCAATGCCCAACCTATCCCATGTAAAGGCGGTGCCTGCCACAGAAGAAGACTATTATGAGGAATTCTTAGACCTTATACTGGCTGTAAAGGTGGTGGATAGCTTGGAAGAAGCCATAGAGTTTATAGAAAAGTATGGTTCAAAGCATTCAGACGCCATAATCACAGAAAACTACACAAAGGCTATGAAGTTTATAAAAGAGGTGGATTCGGCGGCAGTTTATGTGAATGCATCCACTAGATTTACCGACGGCAACGAGTTTGGCTTGGGGGCTGAAATGGGCATATCCACCGATAAGATCCATGCAAGGGGACCTATGGCTCTTGAGGAGTTAACCATTCAAAAGTTCATAATCTTCGGGAATGGACAACTCAGAGAAAACGTGGGCGTTCCACTAGAATGGATGCAATAGATACGCAAGACCTTGTAGATTTTCTGACAAAGGGAGAAAGGGCAGAGAAATTAGAGAGCTATTTTAGAAAGGTGGAAAAAAGAAAGGGAAAGATATTTATATCCCCTTATACCCTCTTAGAACTCGCCTATCTTCTTGAGTACAACTTTGGAATAGACAGAGAAAGGATTGCGAAAAGCCTTAAGACCATACTGGAAGACAGGCTTTTCAAGGTAAGCGATAGGCAAGATTTTGAAAGAGCTCTTGAATTATATGCAGAGGGTATGGACCTTTTACAGGCTTTAAAGGAAGCCCATTTTGAAAAGTTCAAGGTTAGGAGGTTAAAGCTATGAAGATAACCCTCACCTTTGACCTTTTGCCCTTTCTACCTTGGTTAAAGGATTACGATAAGGATAAATTCAGCAGAGACTTGATCGCAGGCCTAACAGTTGCCGCAGTCCTTGTTCCTCAATCAATGGCTTACGCCCTCCTTGCAGGCATGCCCCCCATATACGGGCTTTATGCCTCCTTTCTTCCGGTTATAGTGGCAAGCCTTTTTGGAAGTTCAAGGTTTTTGGCAACGGGTCCTGTGGCAATGACTGCCCTCCTTACAAGCTCCGCCCTCTATGGACTTGCAGAGCCCAACAGTGAAAGATGGATAACCCTTGCCGCAGTGCTTGCCCTTATGGTGGGCTTTATCCGACTAATGATAGGTCTTTTAAAAATTGCCTTTATGGTAGAGCTTATATCCACCAGTGTGATAACTGGCTTTACCAGTGCTGGTGCCCTTGTGATAGCCCTAAGCCAGTTTGGACACCTTTTGAGCTTTAAGATAACTCAAAGTACCCATATATACGAAGTTATCACAGACATTCTAAGCAAGATCTCCCAGACAAACCCCTACACCCTTGCCATAGGTGTATTGGCATACTTTATCATATGGCTTTCAAGGAAGATAAGCCCCCTTATACCGAGCGCTCTTTTGGCGGTCTTTATAACTTCCCTCCTTTCCTACTTTTTTAGCCTTCAAAACTTTGGTGTTTCCCTTGTGGGGGATGTTCCAAAGGGCATACCCTCCTTAGAAGTCCCATCCATAGATTACAGGACCTTTTCCCAGTTATGGGTTGGTGCCTTTGTAATATCAGCCTTTGGGCTTATGGAAGCGGTAGCCATAGCCAAACAGCTTGCCATAAAAGCGGGAGATAAATGGGATGCCAATCAGGAACTTATAGGGCAAGGCTTTGCCAACATAGTGGCGGGACTTTTCAAAGGCTTTCCCGTTGGTGGATCCTTTTCAAGGTCTGCCTTGAACTTCCAGCTGGGCGCCAAAACACCCATAGCAGGTGTTATAACGGGGTCGGCGATAGGCTTAACTCTACTTCTTTTTGCTCCCCTCTTTTATTATCTTCCCAAGGCTACCTTGTCTGCCATAGTTCTATCGGCGGTAATAAACCTTATAAAACCTCAGGAGATTCTAAGGCTATACAGGATAAACCCCACCGACGGCATAGTGGCTGGTATAACCTTTGCTACAGTCTTTTTTATGGACCTTTGGGTTGCCATAACCCTTGGAACTGTTATAGCCTTCGGTAGCTTTGTGTACAAAACCATGTATCCAAGGATAGTTATCCTCACAAGAGATCCCAACTCTTCCACCTTTGTAAATGCAGAAAGGGAAAAACTACCCGAGTGTCCGCAGATTTTGTACATAAGGCCCAACATGTCCCTATACTTTGGAAACGCAGAATACGTTTATGAATACATCTTAAACAAGGTAGAAGAAAGGAAAAAGGCTTTAAAGTTTGTATTGCTTGACTTTGAAGCGGTCAATTACATAGACGCCTCGGGAAGTTTGATGCTTGTTAGACTTTTAAGTAGATTAAGGTCTATGGGTGTAGAACCAGCGATAGCCAACGTGGGATGCACCGTGTACCCTCTCCTTGAAAAGGTGGATATAGACCGATATGTAAACATTGATTTTATCTTTAACTCAAAGGGTCAATCCATAGTGGAGCTTTTTGAAAGGCTTGACCATGAGTACTGTAAAAGGAGATGCCCCTACGCGGTCTTCAAAGAATGTTGGACTGTTAAAGAGAAGGGTTTTAAACCGATAGAAAAGGTTGCTTAGGCTTTGTATAAGCCCTTAGCCCTTATGTACTCCTCCACGCCCTCGGGCACCATCCACCTTATGCTTTTTCCCTTTTTTACCCTTTCCCTTATCTCTGTGGAAGAGATGTCTATTCTCCTTACAGAGAGGAGGAAAAAATCCCTATCCTCCTTTAGCATTGGAAAGTTTTCCTTGATATATTCCTTGACTTTTTTGCCTTTGCTCTCTCTATCCGCCACCACAAAGCTTGCCAAGGAAATAAGCTCAAATGGGTCTTTCCAAAGGTGAAGACTGAGAAAGCTGTCTGCACCCACTAAAAAAAAGGATTTATAGCCATAGTTTTTGTATATATGTCTTGCAGTATCCACCGTGTAGGATACACCACCCCTTTCTATCTCCAACCTACTTATTCCATAACCCTCAAATTCTCTTATAGCTATCTCAAGCATGTTAAACCTATCCTCTGGGCTTGCAAGGTGAGTGTCCTTTAAAGGTGCCTGAAAGGTAGGCAAAAAGATAACCCTTTCAAAGTCCATGGCCTCTTTTACATCTGTAGCTATTAAAAGATGCCCTATATGCACAGGATCAAAGCTTCCACCAAAGAAAAGCTCCATATGCTAAAATTTTAGCATGCTGTGTATAGATTTAACAGGAAAAAAAGCTCTTATAACAGGTTCAACCCGTGGTATAGGTAGATCCATAGGGGAATTTTTGGCAAAGGCAGGTGCCCAAGTGGTTATAACAGGAAGGGATACATCAAGGGCACAGGAAATAGCCAAGGAGATAGGTGAAAAGTTCCAGGTTCAAACCCTTGGAGTTGCCATGGATATGGCTAATCAAGAATCCATAAAAGAAGCCTATTCAAAAATAGAAAAGGAGTGGGGTGGAGTGGATATTTTGATAAATAACGCAGGCATTACGAAGGATAAACTCTTCTTAAGAATGTCCCTTGAGGATTGGGAAGAGGTTATAAGGGTGAATTTAACGGGGACCTTTTTGATAACTTCTTTGTGTGTAAAAGGTATGTTAAAGGCAAGGTGGGGAAGGATCATAAACATATCCTCCGTTGTAGGCTTTATGGGCAACGTGGGACAGGTAAATTATTCCTCTACAAAATCGGCGTTGATAGGCTTTACAAAAAGCCTTGCCAAAGAGCTTGCCAGTAGGAATATTACCGTAAACGCCATATCACCGGGCTTTATAGAAACAGATATGACCGCAGTTCTTAATGAGGAGATAAAACAGAGCTATTTAAAAAACATACCTTTGGGAAGGTTTGGAAAGCCAGAAGATGTGGCTGGTGCGATGCTTTTCCTATGCTCTGAGTATGCCAACTATATAACGGGAGAAGTTATCCACATAAACGGCGGCATGTATTAATCTTTTCTTATGCCCCTGTGCTATATAGCCTTTGGTAGTAATGTGGGAAACAGGATAGATTATATTCTAAAAGCTATAAACCTTTTAAAAGATTACGGCGAAATAAGGAATATATCCACCATATACATAAGCCAACCTTGGGGAAAAAGGGAACAAGAAGAGTTTTTAAACGGAGTTTTAGAGTTCTACACTACCCTTGATCCCATAAACCTCTTGAAAAATCTAAAAGATATAGAGCAAAAGGTAGGCAGAAAAGCAAGGGAAAGGTGGGGACCAAGGGAGATAGACCTTGACATACTCCTTTATGAAAACCACATAATCAGGTTTAGCTTTTTACAGTTACCACACCTTTATTTAACAGTCCGAGATTTCTTCCTCTTTCCCCTTTTGGAGATAAACCCTAACCTTACCCACCCTATAACAAAGAGAAGGCTAAAGGAATACGCAGAAGGTTTAAAAAATAACCTTACACCCTTTGCCTGCGTATATCCGTAGGGTTCATTAGCACATTTCCAATTAGGGAATTCATTCAAGTTTTTAGCCTATTTTTCCGTGGGCAGGGATGTCTGTGCTATCAGACGCAGGGGCGTATTTTTGAAAGCCAAGAAGATCAAGCTAATAGAGTTAGACAGTCCAACCTTCTGGCCGGCCGAACTACTTTAGTAAAAGGGTAGCTATTTTTTCTATCTCCTGGGCAAGCTTTATATCCTTTTCTGTTATACCTCCAACCTCGTGAGTTGTAAGCTTTACCCTTACTCTTTTGAAACTAACTTCTACATCAGGGTGATGCCAGTAAGCTTCCGCAAACCCCGCTATTGTGTTAAAAAGAAATACACTTTCCTTCCAATTTTTAGTAGAGTATTCCCTTACTATATAGTTCCCCTCCTTATGCCAGCCGGCAAGCCCTTCTAATTTTCTTTCTTCTGACATTGAGGACATACCCCATATATGTGTAAAGCGTAGTTATGCACCCTATAGCCTTCCATATAGGCAGGTGGCACCCAATCTATGCAAAACTCCACGTCTTTTATGGCTCCGCACCTTGTGCATATAAGATGGTGATGGTCGCTAATATTGGCATCATAGCGCAAAGAACCGCCCCAATAGGCTACCTTTCTCACAAAACCAAGCTCTTCGAGAGTTTCCACCGTTCTATACACCGTAGCTAGGGAAACAAAGGGATACTTCTTCTTTATTTCGTTGTATATATCCTCAACGGTGGGATGGTCTTCCCTATTTAAAAGCACTTCATAAACTGCCACCCTTTGGGGCGTTATCTTTAGCCCCATATTCTTACAAGCCTCTATAAATTCCTTAATTTTTTCATCTTTAACCATGCTATTAATATAAATCACTTGCTAATAACTTTCAATATCATAGACAAGGGTGGCACTTCCGACTTTTTTTTAATAAACCACAATATAGCAGTGTATGTACAGCTATGACCCAAAAAAATAGGGCGTATATCCATACGCTCCCACAAGGCACTTAAAAACATCGCGCGGTTCGTGAACAGTCCCTACAAAAGGTTATAATTTATTATACAAGGAGTGTATAGGCTATAGCCGCCCGCTGGGGAAGCCTGTACATCAAAAGGCGGGATATAAATACCCCAGCCCAAGCCTTAGACATAGAGCTTGGAATTGAGGGAAAAGCATGGGCTACGCTATAAGGAGTGTTATACTGCTTGGAGTTTTAACGGGCCTGTTCCTCTTTGTGGGCAACTTAATAGGTGGTAAGGTGGGCATGACCATAGCCCTGCTGCTTGCGGGTATCATGAACTTTATAGCCTTCTGGTTCTCCGATAAGATAGTGCTTAAGATGTACGGTGCTAAGGAAATACCCTACGAGGAGTCCCCATGGCTTCATAGGATGGTGGAAGAGCTTGCCCAAAGGGCAAACATGCCAAAGCCGAAGATATACTTGGTACCCATGGAACAACCCAATGCCTTTGCTACAGGAAGAGGTCCTTCCAACGGTACGGTAGCAGTCACCTCTGGAATAGTTAGACTCTTGGAGGAAAGAGAGCTAAGGGGTGTGCTTGCCCACGAGATAGGGCACATAAAAAACAGGGACGTACTCGTAGCCACCATGGCTGCCACCATAGCAGGCGCTATATCTTACTTGGTTAATATGCTTCAGTGGGCTCTCATCTTTGGTCATTCAAGGGACAACGAAAACAACAACAATCCTCTATCCCTCATAGCCAGCATAGCCATGATCATAATAACCCCCATAATAGCCACCATAATACAGATGGCCATATCTCGTTCCAGGGAGTACATGGCGGACGAAACAGGTGCCAGAATAAGTGGAGATCCCCTCGCCTTGGCAAGCGCCTTGGAAAAGATCCACAACTACGTTCATCAAATACCCGCAGAGGTAAACCAAGGTACCGCCCACCTCTTTATTGAAAACCCTCTTTCCGGTCAAGGCATATGGGAGCTCTTTTCTAC
Organism: Aquificaceae bacterium; assembly: GCA_046292245.1. Taxonomy (GTDB): domain Bacteria; phylum Aquificota; class Aquificia; order Aquificales; family Aquificaceae; genus Pampinifervens. The sequence continues at coordinate 3,931 of JBKBRK010000009.1, read as the reverse complement.
GCATCCCTCCACAGAAAAGAGGATAGAAAGGCTAAAAGAGTTGGCAAGGAAGATGGGAGTTTATGCCTATTAAGAAAGTACATGCTTCTCTGGTACAAGGCAGAAGAACTCCCCTTCTGCCACCTTTTCTTCTCCCCTTCTAACTTCCACCTTTACCCATCTTTTTTTACCTTCAGACCTTTCTACCCTTCCCTCTGCCAAAAGTTCATCCCCTACCTTAACAGGCTTTAAAAACTTTATGCTTGCCTGAGCCAATACAACGTTTGCTTCATTAACTGCTGCCATTGCACAAAAATCCCCCAAGGAGAATATAAAACCACCGTGTATAAGACCCCACTGATCTGCTACCATTCTGTCATCGGTTTTTAACCTAAGCTTGGCATAGCCTTCGGAAAGCTCTACTATTTCTCCACTTAAACTCCTGTCAATCTCTAAATGCGTTCTTAACTGCATGTACAAACTCCTCCATCTTTTTGTGGTCCTTTATGCCTGCATCTTTTTCTATACCAGAAGATACATCCACACAGTAGGGCTTTACCCTTCTTATGGCTTCTTTAACCTTCTCCGCTTTTAGACCACCTGCAAGGAACACTCTAAAGCCCCTTTCCACTAAGCTTTTGGCATATTCCCAATCGGATTCTTTACCGCTTCCGCCGTAGAGATCAGAGCAGGCATCCAAAAGCACTCCATGGCATTCCTTCCACCCATCTTCCAAAGAAAGCCCAGGACAGGTCCTAAAGGCTTTGATAACCTTATCCAAATCAAATTTTTTAGAAAAATCAAGACTTTCCTTCCCATGAAGCTGAACAAGGTCAAAGCCCAAATCAAAGGCTCTTTGTACCTCTTCATAGGTAGGGTTTACCATGACCGCCACCCTTTTGACACCCTCTCCAACCCCCCTTAAAAGTTCCCTTAACCTATCCCAGCTTACGTACCTTGGGCTTTTGGAATATAGGATTATGCCCACATAGTCAACGCTAAGCTCTACCGCTTTTTCTATGTCTTCCTCTTGAGTGAAACCACAGAACTTGATTTTAACCATTGGTGGAGAATATTATAAGGAAGGAGGTAAAGCTATGAGGCTACTTTTAGGCTTGTTTTTAATTTTGTCTTTTGTCTTTGCTCAAAGCCAATACCAAAAACCTTTTAAGGTAGTTTATGAAATCTACCTTGACCATCCAGAAAAGCTAAGACCAGCCCTTGGTTGGATATCCAACGTTATCTTTGTCCTAACAAATCCGCCTTACAACTTCGGGTTGGAGGATTTACATATCGTAGTAGTATCCCACGGAAGGGAGCTTCCCGTTTTTGTGGCCAAGAATAGAGAAAAGTATGCGGACATAGTGGAAAGAATAGAAAACTTAAGCATGTACGGGGTTAAGTTTAAGGTCTGTAGGATGGCGGCTGAGCAAATATACGGTTTTTCCGAGAGGGATTTTTATCCCTTTGTGGAGCTTGCGCCTTCTGCCATAACGGAGATAATCCACTGGCAATTGCAAGGCTATGCCCTTATGATACCTCAGGTTTTTGAGATAAAATAGATATTGGTGAAGGTCTCCTATGAATTTTCTCTTATAACCGATTACGATGTCTATCTTTTTAAAGAAGGCTCTCACTGTAGGCTTTATGAAAAGCTTGGCTGTCATCTTTTTGAGGAGGGAGCCTACTTTGCCCTTTGGGCACCCCATGCGGAGCAGGTTTTTGTCTTTGGGGACTTTAACCGCTGGGATAAACACTCTTTGCCTTTAAAAAGAAGAGAAGATGGATCTGGCATTTGGGAGGGCTTTGTAGAAGATGTGAGGAAGGGTCAAAGGTACAAGTACCACCTTTATACAAGCTGGGGCTATTGGACAGACAGGGCAGACCCCCTTGGTTTTTTACAGGAGACACCGCCAGCTACTGCATCTATAGTTTGGGACCTAAGTTATCAGTGGCAAGACCATGAATGGATAGAAAAAAGGAAAAACCTAAACCATCACAAAACTCCCATAAGCATATACGAGGTCCATTTAGGATCTTGGAGAAGAGTGCCAGAAGAGGGTAATCGGTGGTTAAGCTACAGGGAGATAGCTCCCCTGCTTGCCCAGTATGTCAAGGAGATGGGCTTTACCCATGTGGAGCTTTTGCCTATAATGGAACATCCCTTTTATGGCTCTTGGGGCTATCAGATAACGGGATACTTTGCTCCCACCTCTCGCTATGGTACACCCCAAGATTTCATGTACCTCATAGATTACCTTCACCAGCAGGGCATAGGGGTTATCCTTGATTGGGTGCCCTCTCACTTTCCTACCGACGGACACGGACTTGCCTACTTTGACGGCACACACCTTTATGAATACTCCGACTGGAGAAGGGGCTGGCATCCCGATTGGAAAAGCTATATCTTTGACTATGCAAAGGGAGAAATTAGATCTTTTCTTCTTAGCTCTGCCTACTTTTGGCTTGATAAGTACCACGCCGATGGGCTAAGGGTGGATGCTGTTGCCAGTATGCTCTATTTAGACTATTCAAGGAAAGAGTGGGTGCCAAACCAGTATGGAGGAAGGGAAAACTTGGAGGCTATAGATTTTCTAAGGAAGTTAAACGTATGCCTATATAAGGACTTTGAAGGGGTGCAGATGATAGCAGAAGAGTCTACCGTCTTTCCCATGGTTAGCAAGCCCGTATACCTTGGAGGGCTTGGCTTTGGTTTTAAATGGAACATGGGATGGATGAACGACACCCTTTTCTATATGTCCAAGGACCCAATATACAGAAAGTATCACCACAACCAGCTTACCTTTAGCATATGGTATGCCTTTTCGGAAAACTTTATCCTACCCCTTTCCCACGATGAGGTAGTCCATGGAAAGGGATCCCTTATCTCAAAAATGCCCGGAGATTATTGGCAAAAGTTTGCAAACCTTAGATTGCTCTTTGCCTACATGTGGACCCATCCCGGGAAAAAGCTTCTCTTTATGGGTGGAGAGTTTGCCCAGTGGCGAGAGTGGAATCACGAGGGAAGCCTTGATTGGCATCTTTTGGACTACGAAAGCCATAGGGGTATACAAAGGCTTATAAAGGAGCTAAACCACCTTTACCAACGGGAAAAAACTTTACATGAATTGGATTGTGATCCTAGTGGCTTTGAATGGATAGACTTTCACGATTGGGAAAAAAGCATCATATCCTACCTGCGAAAATCTTCCGATGGAGAGGTGTTGCTGATGGTATGCAACTTTACACCTGTGCCACGCTTTGATTACAGAATAGGCGTGCCAAAGAAGGGCTTTTGGAAGGAGCTTTTAAACACAGACTCTGAAATATACGGCGGTAGCAATTTAGGAAACTTGGGAGGAGTGTATGCAGAGGATATACCTTTCCATAACAAACCTTACTCTTTAAAGCTTACCCTTCCACCTTTAGCTGTCTTGATATTTAAATGGGTCGGGAGGGAGTCGAACCCTCGACCCACGGATTAAGAGTCCGTTGCTCTGCCAGCTGAGCTACCGACCCTATTTGATAATATTATAACTCAAATTATCCCAATAGCCCTTCTATAGGCATACACATAAACCAACCAAAAGACAAAGAACATAAGAACAAGCATAGGTGTGCTTTTCCAAAAGATAAGAGCGGGCACAATACCCATAAGGGACAAAGCCCAAAGGTAGGGAGAAGTTAGGGAGTTTCTAAGAGTTTTGTCCTTTATCTTTGAAAGCCTTCGGTATACCAACGTGTGCAAATGAAGTTTATCGGGCTCGCCGGGACTTCTTCCTCTTAGGACCTTTCTTCTATAAATGGAGAATAAAGACTCCACCACAGGATAAGCTACCACCAAAAGGGGAAACCAAGGAGAAACCTCGGGGTTCCTTTTCACTAAAAGTACGGATATCTCCGCTATAAGAAATCCCACAAGGTAAGCTCCACCATCTCCAAGGAATATAGC
>JBKBRK010000008.1:0-36248 GCA_046292245.1 Aquificaceae bacterium | reverse complement strand
GGGATGGTAGAAAAATATATCTTTTGGCTCAGGGAAGGCTTGTAAACCTTGCCAGTGCAGAGGGACACCCCGCATCGGTAATGGATATGAGCTTTGCCAACCAAGCCCTGTCTGCTGAGTATATCTTAAAAAACCACAGAAACCTACAAAAGACCGTCTATAAAGTGCCCGAAGAGATAGATAGAGGAGTGGCTACCTTGAAGCTAAAAAGCATGGGCGTTGAAATAGATGAATTGACGCCAGAACAGGTAAAGTACCTGTCCTCTTGGGAGTTTGGAACATAGGAAAAAGGTAAGATATGGTAAGCTTTGAAGACCTTTTAGAAGGTAGAGAAAAGATATGCGTGGTAGGGCTTGGCTACGTGGGTCTTCCTCTTGAACTGCATTCCTGTAGACCCCTACTACTTAGCCCACAAGGCTTTACAGGTGGGGTATATCCCAAGGCTTATATTGGCTGGTAGAAGTGTCAATGAAGAGATACCATCCTTCGTTGCCAAAAAAATTGTAAAAATGCTAACCAAAGCAGGAAAGATGAGGACAAACACAAAGGCTATAATCTTTGGAATAGCCTTTAAGGAAAACGTGCCCGACATAAGAAACAGTGAAGGGAGACTTTTTAGACAAGTATATTATCTTATAGACAAAAGGAGCCTTGAGGTTAAAAGGATAGTGCCCTCAGAGGGCAAAAGGGCTACACATACGGAGCTTTCTGGTGATGGAAGGTATGCTTACATAAGCGTGTATGAGAGGGATGGGTCTTTGGTGATTTATGATGGTGTTAGCTTAAAGAGGCTAAAAGAATACCCTGCGGACATGCCAGCGGGTAAGTATAACTTTATAAACAAAAGCAGAAGCTTTGACTCTGCTCAGCTTGGCTATCAGGTTTTTATGGAGAAGTGTTGGGGCTGTCATCATACCACAAGACAAGCCTTTGGTCCACCTTTAAAGTGGTCTGCCCAAAATAGGGATAAGGCTCTTATCATGGCTCAAATTTTAGACCCAGCTAATACCTATGGACTTCTTGGCTATGGGAGAAATGCCATGCCCAGCATAAATTTAAAGGAGGAGGAGTTAAAGGCTCTTCTAAACTTCATGGAGGTACTAAGGGATGAATGGACTGATCAGTAGCATATCCCAAATAAGAAGGCCAAGCTTAGGTGAAGAAATACCTATCCTTTTATTTAGGGCCTTTAGAATTTTTGTAGGTTTGCATGGCATGGACCTCATGGGGAAAAGGGTATGACAGCCCTCATCTATAATGCAGGTAGGGAGCTTGGAAAAGAACTGGGAGAAGCGCTAATGTATGAAGACTTGGACAAATACCTTATGAAGGTAGCAGGCTTTGTAAGAGACACGAAGATAGGGATCTTAATACCCGTTGAATTAAATCAAGAAGGAATGGTACTTCAACTTGATGAATGCATAACCTGTGCTGGTATGCCAAACATAGGGAAAAAGATATGCCAGTTTGAGATGGGTATAGTGGCTGGGCTTGTAGAGTCTTATCTAAATAAAAGGGTGAAAGCCCACGAAAGCAAATGCAACGCAAATGGGGATGATATATGTGAAGTTGAGGTGGTCCTAAACTATGCTTAGGTTAACCGAGTACATAAGGGATACCTTAGAAGGTAAAGAGATAAGACCCTTCAAGGGTACAATTCTCATATGGAACTTAACCAATATATGCAACCTTTATTGTAAGCATTGCTACTCTTCCGCCAATCGGCAAGGGTCTGAGGAACTATCTCAAGAGGAAGCTTTAAAAGTTGTAAGAAAACTACCCTACATAGGTGTTAAGTTTGTCATACTTTAGGGCGGCGAGCCCTTGTTAAGAGAAGATATTTTTACCATCGCAAAGGCTTTAAAAGAAGAAGGTATTAGGACCTACCTTTCCACAAATGGTCTTCTTGTAAAGGATTTTATAAGGGAGATAAAAGAGCATTTTGATTACATAGGTATAAGTATAGATGGAGAGCCAGAAGTCCACGACCTCTTTAGGGGCAAAAGGGGAGCTTTTGAAGGATCTTTAAAGGCCCTTAGGCTTTGCCTTGAGTGGAGTATAAGGGTTGGTCTTCGTTTTACCTTAACACCAGCTACCGCAAAAAGCCTGCCCTTTATCTTTGACCTTGTCCAAAGGGAAGGCATTCCAAAGGTTTACATATCTCATCTTGTCTATTCTGGTAGGGCAAGAAGGCTTTCTGACCTTGAGAGAGAAGAATACAAAAGATGGGTGGAGTTTATCGTAAAAAATTCCTTTGACTTTTTAGAAAAGGATATTCCCATAGATGTAGTCACTGGAAACAATGAGGCTGATGCTGTGATGCTTTACAGAAAATTTTCTCAGAAATACCCAGAGCTAAGCCAAAGGCTTTTCCAAAGGCTTCTCCTCTGGGGTGGCAATCAGGCTGGTGTTAGGCTTTTAAACATAGACCATAAAGGAGAGGTAAAACCGGACCCCTTCTTTCAAACTTCTTTGGGAAGCGTAAAGAAGAGGGACCTTGTGGAAATATGGAAGGGGGATGGCATACTTTCCTTTTTAAGGGAAAGACCAAGAAGGCTAAAGGGTAGATGTTCAAGGTGTGAATACATAGAAATATGCAATGGCAACTCAAGAGCGAGGGCCTATGCCCTTTATGGGGACTATGCGGAGGAGGATCCAGCATGCTACTTGTAATGCTTCTTCTTTTACCTATTCTTGCCTTCTGTGAAAAGCTCTATGTGGTTGAAAGAGAAAGAGGCTCCTTGGCGGTTATAGAAGACAGCGAGCTAACAGGTAGAATAAAGGACCTTGGAGACCTAAACCATGCTACTGTTAAGTTCTACAAGGGCTTTGCCTATGTGATAAGCAGGGATGGTCTCCTTTCAAAGATAGACATAAGGGAGGATAAGTTATTGAAAAGGGTAAAGGTGGGTCAGAGTGGCATAGGTTTGGACTTTTTTGATGGGTATGTGCTTATTGCTAATTATGACCCGGATACGGTTGTGGTCTTAGATGAGGAGCTGAAGGTGATAAAAACCTTTAACACAGGATCAAGGAATGTAGGTATAAAGGCCTATTCCTCTGGCTTTGTTTTTTCTCTTATGGATAAGGATGAAATATGGATGGTAAGGGGTGAGGAGATAAAAAAGTATAAAGGGGTTGGGAAAATGCCCTTTGATGCCTTCCTTTACAAGGATAAATACTTAGTGGGCTTTTTCAAAGACCCTTTTCTTGGAGCCCTTGACCTTAGAAGTGGAGAGTACAAAGGGATAGGAGTAAGCGGTCAAGGGGAAGCCCCTTTCAAGATACCACACTTTGGCACCTGGGGCATAGTGGATAGCTTTGCCTTTGTGCCGGCAGTTGGAGAGCGAAAGCTCTACTTATTGAACATGGAGAGTCTAAGTTTGGAAGGCAGGATAGACCTTTCTGGTCTTCCTGTCTTTGCGGTAGTATCTCCAGACAAAAGGTTTGTGGCTGTAAACTTTAGCGGCGATAGAGAAGACTATATAGCCCTTGTGGATACGGCGGAAAAAAGGGTTATAAAAGAAAGGCAAGTAGGCAAAAGGATAATGCATTTGCGGTTTTCTAAGGATGGTAAAAGGCTTTATACTTCTTCTTACTTTGACTCTAAGCTGAGAGTCTTGAGCCTTCCCGACATGAGCCTTCTTCAAGAGATTGATGTTCCTAATCCTTCTGGGGTTTTTGTATTACCATAGGAGGAAAGGCTATGGGAAAGGTTTACCTTGTAGGAGCTGGACCGGGAGACCAGGATCTTTTGACAATAAAAGCCCAAAGGCTTTTAAAATCTGCCGATGCCATACTCTACGACAGGCTTGTAAACCCAGAAATACTACTCTTGGCAAAGCCAGATTGTGAGCTGATATATGTGGGCAAGGAGGATGGAAAGCATACCTTGGAGCAAGAGAAAATAAACCAGCTATTGCTTTGTTATGCCAAAACAAGGGGTATTGTTGTAAGACTAAAAGGCGGAGACCCCTTCGTCTTTGGCAGAGGAGGAGAAGAAGCTCTCTTCCTTGCGGAGCATGGCATAGATTTTGAAGTGGTTCCGGGAGTCAGCTCCATATACTCTGTGCCAGCCTATGCAGGCATTCCCTTAACCTTTAGAGGAATTTCCTCCTCCTTTGCGGTTATAACGGGGCATGAGGACCCAAAGAAGGAAAAGTCAAACATAGACTGGGAGAGCTTAAGAGGTATAAACACCTTGGTTTTTTTGATGGGTGTATCAAGAAGGTCTGAGATAGCCAAAAGGCTTATAGAGGTAGGAAGAGACCCAAAGGAACCTGTAGCCTTTATAGAGAATGGGACAACAGATAAACAAAGGATAATAATCACAAGTCTTTATGAGCTTTCCACAGATCCACCAGAGGTAAATCCACCTGCGGTTATGGTGGTAGGAGAGGTGGTAAAACTTAGGGAAGGGCTTTCGTGGTATGAAGTTCTGCATAAAGAGTGAATTATCTCACACAGCATTCCTCTACATACTCCTTTAGCATGACCACAAGATTTTGTAGCTTCTGATCTGTATAGCTTTTTTTATTCCTATAATCTGGGTCTAAGGTTTTCTTAGGATTAAACCTTTGAAGGTAGTACCTTTTAGCCCCTTTTATAAGCTTTCCTATTTGAATTATGTCCTCTTCTGATAGTAAGTCTTTTACCACTGTTGTCCTAAATTCGTAATCCTTTACCCCTTCCATTATAAGGCTTATACTTTCTCTTATCCTCTTTGTGTCCACCCATGTCCTTGTCGCCTCTTGGTATTTATGGAGAGGGGCCTTTATATCCATGGCTATGTAATCCAATAGCCCCATTAACCCTTCAATAGCCTTAGGATTGTGCCCATTAGTATCCAATTTTACAAGGTAGCCTATTTTCTTGATTTCTTTTATAAAAGCTTCCAAATCCTCATGAATAGTTGGCTCTCCACCTGTTATAACTACGCCCTCTAACTTCTCCCTCCTTTCCCAAAGAAAGGATATTATATACTCCTGAGCTATGGGTTCTGTCTTTTCAAGTACAAGCTCTGGATTATAACAGTATGGGCATCTAAAATTACACCCTTGGGTAAAAACTATGCAGGCAATCCTATTGGAATAGTCTAATAGAGTAAACCTTTGAAAACCGCCTATTTTCATGTTATAATATTTTAGACCAATTTTTTAATGGAAATTTAGGGATTTAGTACCTCTTTCCTAAAAAGCTTGAGGTTTAAAGCTTTAGTATAGTTGGAGCTTTGTATCTACACATATATAATAAAAAATGGTATCAAACTCATAAAAGGAGGAAAGCCATGTTCAAGATTGAGTTAAAGGGGTATACAGTCAAAGAATTCCCTAAGATAATAAAAAGGGATGAGTCCCTTCAGGAGTTTGATAGGGGTAGGATAGAGAGGGCTATATCTAAGGCTTTTAAGGCGGTGGAAGAAGTTTTAGAGAAGGAAACATTAAAAGATTTATGTGATTATGTGATAAAAAGGGTTTTACAACTTAAAAAGGATAAGGTTCATGTAGAAGAGGTTCAAGATATAGTTGAAGAGTCCCTTATACTTCATGGCTTTTCAAAACCAGCCAAGGCATATATTCTTTACAGAAAGAAGAGGGAGGAGCTAAGGGACCTGTCAAAAGCTCTTATTGATGCAGAAAAGGTGGTTCAAGATTATATATATCAACAGGATTGGAGGGTTCAAGAGAACGCAAATGCAAGCTATTCCTTTTCTGGTCTTATGCTACACACCGCTGGAACTCTTATAGCCCATTATACCTTAACCCATGTCTATCCAGAGTACATATCAAGCGCCCATAGAGAAGGAGACCTTCATATGCATGACCTTTCCCATGGTATAGTGGGATATTGTGCAGGATGGTCTATGGAAGATCTTCTTAGAAAGGGCTTTAGAGGGGGTAAAGGCAAGGTCACAGCAGGACCGGCGAAACATCTTTCTTCCCTTCTTGGTCAGATAGTAAACTTCCTTGGGGTTGCCCAGATGGAGTTTGCGGGCGCACAAGCTTTAAACTCTGTAGATACATACCTTGCCCCCTTTGTAAAGGTAGACAGGTTAGACTATGAGGGGCTAAAACAACTTATCCAACAGCTTGTTTTTTCCCTAAACGTTCCTTCAAGGTGGGGGAGTCAGGCACCCTTTATAAACTTCACCTTTGATTGGATTGTGCCTAAGGATATGATAAACAGACCTGTGATAGTAGGAGGGGAGGAAAGGGAGGATATAGGGTATTATGGGAATTTCCAAAAGGAAATGGACATGATAAATAGGGCTTTCATGGAGATTATGATGGAGGGAGATTACAATGGTAGGATCTTCTCTTTCCCTATTCCTACTTATAACATAACAAAGGGTTTTGATTTTTCCTCACCCAACGCCCAACTTCTTTGGAAGATGACCGCCAAGTATGGAATACCCTACTTCCAGAATTTTGTATCAAGTTCTCTAAGACCAGAAGATATAAGAAGTATGTGTTGTAGGCTACAGCTTGATCTAAGGGAGCTAAGGAGTAGGATGGGTGGACTTTTTGGAAGTGCGGACAAAACCGGCTCCATAGGTGTTGTAACCATAAACATGCCAAGGATAGGATACCTTTCCAAAAAGGAAGAGGAGTTCTTTGAAAGGCTTGAAAACCTTATGAACATAGCCAAAGACAGCCTTGAGATAAAGAGAAAGGTCATAGAGAGGAATTTCAAAAAGGGACTTATGCCCTACTCAAAGGAATACCTTGAATCCTTTGATACCTTTTTTTCTACCGTTGGGCTTGTAGGTATGAACGAGGCGTGCCTTAACCTTCTTGGCCTTTCCATAGCAGAACCTGAGGGAAGGGCCTTTGCCATGAGGGTTTTAAAGTTTATGAGGGAAAAGCTCTCTGAGTTTCAAGAAAAAACTGGACACCTTTATAACCTTGAGGCAACGCCAGCAGAAGGAGCCTCTTACAGATTGGCCAAGATAGACAAAAACAGATTTCCGGATATTATTACAGCCGGTCAAAAGGAGCCTTACTATACAAACTCTACGCACCTTCCTGTAAACTACACCGATGACCCCATAGAAGCACTGGAACATCAGAAGGACCTTCAGGGTCTCTATACAGGTGGTACTGTCATCCACTTCTTCCTACAGGAATCCCCCGATGAAGAAGCAACGGCAAGGTTTATAAAATTCGTCTTTGAAAACTATCCTGTACCCTATATCACTATAACGCCTACCTTTTCTGTATGCAAAGACCATGGGTATATTAAAGGGGAGTACTTCTTATGTCCTATCTGTGGCAAGGAAACGGAAACCTATTCAAGGATAGTGGGATATTACAGGCCTGTTCAAAGGTGGAACAGGGGCAAGCAGGAAGAGTTTAGGGACAGGTTAGAATGTATCATAAGATAGGAGGATAAGTCATGATGGAAAAAAAGGGCGACCTTTTGAAGTTCCTTCAGGAAGATATACCTCTTGTAAGCAGGCCCTTTTTAGAGATAGGTAAAGGTCTGGGAATGGAGGAGGAAGGAGTCCTTGAATCCCTTGAGGAACTTAAAAGGGAAAAGATAATAAGACAGGTTTCCCCCATATACGATACTAAGATGCTGGGCTATGACTCCGCCTTGGTTGCCTTTAAGGTGGAGCCCGAAAGAATAGAAGAGGTGGCCTTTCTTGTAAACACCTATCCAGGTGTTAGCCATAACTACCAAAGAAGCCACTCCTTCAATCTATGACCATAGCAGTACCTCCAGACTTAGGAATAGGCTTAGAGGATACAGTTAGGCTTATAGCTCAAAGGGCAGAGGTTTCCGAGTATGCCATCCTTAGGTCCTTAAAGACCTTTAAGATAGGTGTAAAGCTAAATTATGAATCGGTGGATGAAAGGGAAGAGATAAGTGCAAAGGAGTTTCTTTATAAACCTCTTAGCGAGGAGGAAAAATTTATAGTAAGGATAACCCAAGAGGATATGCCCTTGGTGGAAAGACCTTATTTAGAGTATGCCAAAAGGCTATCTATGGAAGAGGATAGATTATTGGAAAAGCTTAGGGAGTTTAAAGACAGGGGAATTTTGAGAAGGATAAGCGCCATAATATACCACAAGAAGGTGGGCTTTACCGCGAACGCCATGAGTGTTTGGAGGGTGGAAGGGGATAGACTGGTGCAAGTTGGAAACTATTTGGCGAGCTTTAGAAGTGTCTCCCATTGCTATCAAAGGTCAGGCTGGCATTACAACCTCTTTGCTATGATACATGGAAAAAGTACAGAGGAGATAAAAGCTTTAACCAAAAGGATAAGCGAGGAATTGGAAATTAGCGATTACGCCCTTCTCTTTTCCATAAGGGAGTTCAAAAAGGAAAGGATAAAATACTTCTCAGAGGATTTTAAAGGTTGGTATGAGAAGAGTGGTTTAGGGATACATTGCCTGTGAAGAATTGAAAATTTTCAAATATACTATTTTTCTGTGAGGGCTTGGATAAACAAAATAACCTTGGAGGGCTTTAAATCCTATGGGAAGGAAAGGATAGAGATACCTTTGGGTGAGGGCTTTGTAGGTATTGTGGGACCCAATGGGGCTGGTAAATCCAATATAGGGGATGCCATATCCTTTGCCTTGGGTATAGCTACTGCAAAAACGCTAAGGGCAAAAAACCTTTCTTACCTGATATACACAAAGGACTCGGAAAGAGCCCACTATGCCTATGTGGAGATACACTTTAAAAACTTTGGATTATTCCCCCTCCAGGAGGAAGATATTTTTATCTCAAGGAAGGTCTATAGGGATGGAAGGACGGTTTTTCGTATAAATGGCGTGTTTGTTAGAGAAAAAGACCTTATGGATTTCCTTTCAAAGGCTGGCATATATGAGAACGCTTACAACGTGGTGCTTCAGGGGGATATAGTCAGGTTTTTAAAGATGACTCCCGTAGAAAGGAGAGGGCTTATAGAAGAGGTTGCGGGCATTGAAGAATACGAGGAAAAAAAGCAAAAAGCCCTTGCGCAATTGGGAGAGGTGGAGTTGAAGATAAGGGAACTAAGGCTTTTGATGGATGAGATGGAAGTGCAGATGGATAAGTTAAAGGAGGAGGTAGAAAAGCTTATCCTTTACAAAAAGCTGGAAGAGGAAAAAAGAATATGGGAAAGGAAGCTAAACCTAAAAATCGCATACGACCTTAAGAGATCCCTTGATAGCTTGGAAGAACAGATAAAAACAAAGGAAGAAAACTTACTTCAAATTAGACAAGACCTTGAGTTAAAAGAGAAGGAACTGAAAACCTTAGAGCAAGAAATAAAGGAAATAAACGAGAAGCTCTTGCCCTTTAGAGAGCGTGTGGGAAGGATATCCCAGTCCATAGAGAATATAAACCAAACATTGCAATCCCATACGGAAAGGGCTAAAAACCTTGAGGAAGAAATTTATTCTACACAGGAGCAGATAAAATTCTTGGACACACAAAAAGAAATCCTTCAAAAGGAAAAGGAAGAGCTTACAGAGGTTCTCCAAAAAGAGGAGATGGAGCTTTTATCCTTGGAAGAGTCCGCAAGAGTCATATGGCAAAGCATAAAGGAAAAAGAAGACAAGTTAAAGGTTTCCATCGCTGAAATGGAAAAAACGGAGGAAAAGCTAAGAGAATTAACCCAAAGCTTAGAGGAGAAGAAAAAGGAGCTTTTGAGCTTGGAGGTAAAGTTGAAGGAGCTTGATATAAAGCGGGAAAAGGTGAAGGAAGATATAGAGAAATTAAAGGAGGAAGAGGAAAGAATAAAGTCCAGTGTGGGCGAAGCCCTAATGAAGAAGGAAAATTATCAAAAGATGTTAAAGGAAGAAGAAAAGTCCCTTAGACAAAAAAGGGAGGAATATCAAAGGGTAGAAGAAAGGCTAAAAAAGATAAGGCAGGAAAGGGAGGAGGTTTTAAAGGAAACCTCCATGATCAGGGGAAAGCTTCACAGCTTACCGCCAGAAGAACTTCCCTTTGATGGTATAGAGGGGGTTTATGGAAGAGCTTCAAGCCTTGTAAAGTTAAAGGATTTGGAATATTTGAAGGCTGTGGAATCGGCAGGTGGTGCAAGGCTTTCATACGTAGTTGTGGAGAATGAAGAGACGGCAAAAGCCTGCATAAACAGACTTAGGGAGATAAAAGGTGGGAGGATGAACTTTATACCTTTAAATAGGATAAGGGATACAAAATTGCCTACCCTTTTACCAAGGGCAAGGGGCCTTATAGACCTTGTGGTAAATCTTCTTGAATACGACCCAAGGTTTGAAAAGGTAGTAAAGTTTGTATTTGGTGATACCCTTTTGGTGGATACCTTTGACAATGCCAAAAGCCTTGGGAATGCTTACAGAATTGTCACCCTTGAAGGAGAGCTTTTTGAAAAAAGCGGTGTTATAAGCGGTGGATATGGAGAAGAAGGTGGACAGCTAGGAAGAGCCTTTTATATGCAAGAACTTCAAAGATTGAACCATCTACATGAGAGGTTAAAAGAAGAAGAGGAAAAAGAAGAAAGGCTCTTAAAAGCCCTAAGGGATGAGTTGGTAGAAAAGGAAGGAGTAATGGCAATACTTCGCAGGAGATTGGAGGAAATAGAAGAAGGGGACAAAAACAACTTTGAAAGGTTAAAGCTTATACAAGAAAAGGTTAATAAAGCTTATGAATACATACAAAACCTTGAGGAAGAAAAAGAAAAAGTAAGGGAAAGCATAAGCCAACTTAGAGAGGAAATAGAATACCTTGAAAAGAAGGTAGAAAACTTGAGCCTCAAGAGGCAATCTTTCCTAATACACTACAAGGACTTTGGAATTGAAGACTTAAGAAGCGAGCATGAAAAACTACGCCAGAAGATAGAAAAGCTCAAGGACAGTATACATAACAAACAGATCAAATTAAAGGAAATACACTTTGAAATGGAAAGCTTGGACAAGGAGAAAAACAGAAAGCTTGCCTTTATAGAAAGTGCCCAAGAGGAGATAAAAAATTTGGAACTTCATAGAGAAGAGTTGTTGAAAAAGAGGGAGGAACTCGAAGAGGAACTTCAGAAGATAAACATACAAGCTTATGAATTTTATACTAAAAGGGACAGGCTTGAAGAAGAATATACAAACCTGCAAGCACAAGTGGGCAAAGAGAAGCTTCAGGAGGAAACTTTAAAGGAAGAGATTCACAAGCTTCATATGGAAAAGGTTAAGATTGAGGAGAGATATTTGGAAACTGTAGAGAAATTAAGAGATCTGGGCTACGCAGGAGAAATTGTAGAGGTAAAAGAGGGCTTAGGCAAAATAAGAGAAGAGATTTCAAAGGTTTTAAGGGAGCTCTCTTCCCTTGGTAGTATAAACTTCAAGGCGGAAGAAGAGTACAGAGAATACGAAGAAAGGTACAAAGACTACCAAGAAAGATACAAAAAGCTTAAGGAAGAAAAAGAAGCTATAAGGGAGCTTATAGAAGAGATAGAAAACAAAAAGCTAAAAGCTTTTATGGAAACCTACCAAGCAATAAACAAAAATTTAAAGGCCATCTTTTCTCAGCTTTCTCCTGGTGGAAAGGCTTACATGGTCTTGGAAAAGGAAGAGGATCCTTTCTCTGGTGGTATAAGCCTTGTGGTAAAGCCAAGGGGAAAAGAAGTGCAATACCTTGAAGCCATATCGGGCGGAGAAAAGACCCTTGCAGCCCTTTCCCTTATATTTGCCTTACAGGACTATAGACCCTCTCCCTTTTATTACTTTGATGAAGTGGATGCCCACCTTGATGAGGCAAACGCAAGGAGAGTGGGAGAGTTAATAAAGGAAAGGTCTAAAAAGGCCCAGTTTATAGTGGTTACCTTGAGGGAAGTTTTGGCAAGCTTTGCGGACAAGGTAATAGGCGTTAGTGGAAGGGGAGGGCTCTCCAAGGTCTTTTTCTTGGAAAACCCGTCCCAGGTGCTTACTGGTTAAAGATAGCCTCTAATTTTTCCTTCTTCTTTACGGGCTTTATATAGGGCTTGTCATCCTTTACCTTTATTTCCACCACCTCCGTGTCCACAAGGGTACCCTTTAGAAGCTCTTCTGCCAATAGGTCTTCCACGTGGTGCTGCAAAGCTCTCTTTATGCTTCTTGCTCCATACTCGGGCTTGTATTCTTTATCTATGATCCAGTCTATAAAGCTCTTGTGAAGTTTTACCTTTACGCCCCACTCACTTAGGCTATCGTTAACTTGTTTAAGTTGTAGCTCTAAGATCTTTACCACGTCCTCCTTCTCCAGCGGCCTATACACTATGATTTCGTCAAGCCTGTTTAGAAACTCTGGGTTAAAGGTCTTTTTTACTTGGTCCATAACGTTTTTCTTCATCTGTTCGTAGTCTATCATGCCAAACTTTTTCTCAAAGCCCATCTGGGAACCATGGGCTATAAGCCTTGCCCCCAAGTTTGAGGTCATTATGATGATGGTGTTGGAAAAATCTACTGTTCTGCCCATGGCGTCGGTTAGTCTTCCATCGTCAAAGATCTGTAAGAAGATGTTAAAGACATCGGGATGAGCCTTTTCTATTTCGTCAAAGAGTAGCACCGAATAGGGCCTTCTGCGCACCTTTTCCGTTAGCTGTCCGCCCTCTTCGTATCCCACATAGCCAGGGGGAGCGCCCACAAGCCTTGACACGGTGTGCTTTTCCATGTATTCAGACATATCAAACCTTATAAGGGCATCCTCTGAGCCAAAAAGGTATTCCGCCAAAGCCTTTGCCGTTTCCGTCTTTCCTACACCTGTTGGACCAAGGAATAAGAAAACACCTATGGGCCTGTGTTTGCCCTTTAGTCCAACCCTTGACCTTCTTATAGCCTTTGCTATGGACCTTATGGCATCATCTTGACCTACTACTCTCTTGTGGAGTTCTTCTTCTATGTGTAGCAGTTTTTCCATATCGCTTTCGTGGATCCTCTTTACGGGTATGCCCGTCCATCTTGCAACTACCTCCGCCACATCTTCCTCTCCAACCTTTGGCCTGTTTATTGTCATCTCCTGCTTCCATTTAGCCTTTAGACTTTCAAGCTTTGCTCTTAATCTTAACTCTTCATCTCTGTACCTCGCCGCCTTTTCGTAGTCTTGCTCGTTTGCTGCCTCTTCCTTTTTCTCCTCTATTTGTTTTATCTTTTCCTCAAGCTCCTTTAGTTCTGGTGGTAGTTGGTAAGCTCTCAACTTTACCAAGGATCCCGCCTCGTCAATCACATCTATTGCCTTGTCGGGCATGTGCCTATCGGTTATGTAGCGTTCCGATAGTATCACTGCCTTTTCTATGGCGGCAGGGGTGTATTCTACGTTGTGATACTCTTCAAACTTTGCCTTTAGGCCGTAAAGTATCTTTATGGTATCCTCCTGAGAAGGCTCATCCACAAGCACCGGTTGAAATCTCCTTTCAAGGGCTCCATCTTTCTCTATGTACTTTCTGTACTCATCAAGGGTGGTGGCACCTATAACCTGTATCTCCCCCCTTGCCAAGGCTGGCTTTAACATGTTGCTGGCGTCTATGGACCCTTCCGCAGAACCTGCTCCCACAAGGGTATGTATTTCATCTATAAAGAGTATCACATTTGGAGCCTTTTCAAGCTCCTTTAGGATGTTTTTTAGCCTTTCTTCAAACTGCCCTCTGTATTTGGTACCTGCCACAAGGGCTGCAAGGTCAAGGGCTACCACCCTTTTATTTAAGAGGGGGTCTGGCACTTGCCTGTTGGCTATCCTTTGGGCAAGCCCTTCCACTATGGCAGTTTTACCTACGCCAGGATCTCCCAAAAGCACAGGGTTGTTCTTCCTACGCCTTACCAATATCTGTATTACCCTTTCTATCTCCCTGTCTCTACCGATGACTGGGTCTAACTTGCCTTCTCTTGCCATCTGGGTTAGGTCTCTGGAGAATCGGTCAAGGTTTGGAGTGGGTGCGTATTTGGTGGTTTCTTGGGGTGGCAGCTCTCCCAGTATCTGTAGGACCTCCCTCCTTACCGAATACTCATCCAAGCCAAAGCCCCTTAGAATCCTTCCACCAAGGCCTGTTTTTTCCCTTACCACACCTATGAGCAGATGCTCGGGACCCACAAACTGGTGGTGAAGTATCCTCGCCTCTTCCACCGCAAACTCCAACACCCTTTTGGCGTCGGGCGCAAAGAGGATCTCTCCCGAGTGGCTTCCACGGGTTATCTGCCCCATTATGGCCTTTCTGACCTTTTCTGGTGTAAGGCCAAAACGGGAAAGGATCAATGTGGGCAACTCTTCCTCTCTTATCAAGGATAAGAGTATGTGCTCACTGCCAAGGTATGTATGCCCAAGCTCTATGGCTTCTTCTCTTGCCTGCAAGATAATCTGTCTTGCCTTCTCTGTAAACTTTTCAAACATCTTTCACACCTCTCTTATAGATAAAGATAGTGAAAATTTATACTTTTTGCAATAAGTTTTACGGGGGCTACTTCCTCCACTTCCAAAGGGAGCTTTCACCCAGCGTATGGTAAAATAATTCAAGTGAGAGATGTTCCTAAATGGCTAAAAGAGCTCGCAGTTGTGATAACGGTAGTTCTTCTCATAAGAGCCTTTTTAGTCCAAGCTTACAACATACCCTCTGGCTCTATGAAGCCAACCCTTTTGGTGGGTGATTTTATACTGGTAAACAAGTTGGTTTATAGACTTTCCGAGCCCCACAGGGGAGACATAGTAGTCTTTAAATGGCCTATAAACCCCAGCATTGACTTCATAAAAAGGATAATAGGCATGCCTGGAGATATCATTGAAGTAAAGGGAGAAAGGGTTCTTATAAATGGTCAGGAGCTTCCCCTTAGGTTTGTTGGCAAGGTTGAAGAGGATGGTAAAGAAAAGCTAATATACGAGGAGGTCTTACCCAACGGCATAAAGCATAAAATAGCCCTCTATGAATACCCCTTTATGTTTAGAAAGGATTTAGATCCCGTAAAGATACCGGAGGGATATTACTTTGTAATGGGTGATAATAGAGACAACAGCGAGGATAGCAGATATTGGGGTCTATTACCAAGGGAGAACATAGTGGGAAAGGCTTTTGTTGTATATTTTTCAGGAGATATCCCGCCCCTTGAAAGTACCGATGTAAATATTCTTACGGGCTTTAAACAGCTCTTTTTAGCTTTGATAAACCCACGCTTTGAAAGGATCGGTAAAAGCCTCATATGGTAAGTGGAACTCCTGCCCTGTATAACTTTTTTATAACATCTTTTACGAACCTTGGATTTATGTCCATTGACAACATTAAATTTACTATTAAATTGGGTAAGTCTTTAATACCTATAAAGCTTTGCATAATCTTGCCACTTTCTAAATATACAAATTTATTAAATTCTTCTAAGAATGGTTTAATTTCCGCTTTTTCAGGATATTCTTCTAATGATATTAAAATATTTTCGCATATTTCTAATATTATCCCCTTTTTAATCTGGGGAGAACTCTTGGAAATTTCTCCAAGTTTTTCAAAAATTTCCTTTAATGCGTTTTTGGAAAATACAGGATTACCAAACATTGGATATACGGAAGAAATTTTCTCAGATTCTACCTTCTTAAGAAGGGTAGAGATCAGGTTCTGGGAAGGCATGTTTAAACTTGCATAAAAAACTACATCTTCTTCATCTGCCTCTTTACAAGGATTAAATTCTTCTATTGAACATAGAGAGCTAAGAAATCTTCCAGTAAACAGATAGCCTTTACCCTCCTCTAAAACCATAAAATCACCAACTCCCGGCAAAAAGGGTATAGGTATAAACTTAAGATTTTCTTCGGTTGCAAGCTTTAATCTTCCACCTGGCAAGGCTTCTATCGTCCTTATTCTATTCTGTGATACGCCTGAATTCCTTAGTCTATTGGCTATACTCATAGATGTTATCACAGAAGCTGTGGAGTTTGTCCGCAAAAAGCCAAAGATTCCAGAAGCTTCGTCTATTTCAGAGCCCAAAAGGATAATTCCCTTTATCATGTCCACCGAACCTACGACCTTATCCAATTTTGACTTTATGGTGGGATAGTCCCTTAAAGTTCCTATGTTTATAAGTATGGGTATTTTTATGTCGCCCTTTTCGTATATTCTTAAATAGACATTTTTTTGAAATAAGCCCTTTTTACTTTCTACGCCTATCCAATAAAAGCCCTCCTTTAACTCAATAGGTTGCTTCAAATCTATATTTTCGGAATAAATCCCTTTGGTAATTAACCTTTTTAGAGGTTCAATCATAAACATTGAAAAAAAATCCCAGTTATTTTCAAAAACGTACTGAGGGTTTAGATCCTTGTAAGCTTTTAATTGAACGCTTGCCTTATTCTCTACAAACCATAAAATCTCCTTTTTATCGCAATTACTACCCTTTATCGAACCATTTAATATGTATAAGTCGCAAGTTTTTTCCTTGCTTTCTAAAGAAAGAATTAAGCTTTTTTTAGATTTTAGGAGTTTTATTAATATATTCACGAAACCTAATCGATCTAATTTATAGTTTTTAGCTATGCTCCTGCTTAAGTGGACGATATTGGAAAAAAGCTCTATTGGATTAAGGGGTAAAGATATACAATTCATGTCTGTAAACCCAAATTTTTTAAAGCTTTCGAACCCTTCAGGTTTTTCCACAAGGAATATAGGTGGAAGATAATTTTCCTCTTCCAAAATTCTAATCCAAAAATCTATATCTTCCAAAGGCATTAAAACAATATCTGGAGAATGTATTTTCAAAAATTCAAGGGCTTCCTCTTCATTCAAAGCTATAAGAAGTTCGTGTCCTGTTACCTTAAAAAGGTCTGACAGCAGGTGAAGGTATTTCTCTTCTTTATCCAGTAGCAGGCATAATACACCCATCAATAAACCTCCCCTTTTTGGCTTGCAGTTTTTAACAAGGTCAATTGTTCCCTTAGTATATTTATGGACTGCACCACCATAAAAAAGGCATGCTCCACGTTAATTAAAGCGGATTGAAAGGAAAGATCATCTTCCAAAATTCTAAGCTCTCTAAATCTCCTGTAATATTCGTCTATTTCTGTACCAAACTCAAGCATATCCTTTATAAACTCATGAGAAAGCTCTAAGGCTTTTTCTCTTATATCCATATTCTACCTATCTCCTCTCCTTCTACCCTTGGCATATTATACCTGCTAAAAAGTATAGACTCAACCAATTTTAGCTCATAGTCTTCTAAGCCTTCTATATTAACCCTTACACTGTCTTCTTCCAACCTTAACCTTATGCCTATATCTGCATTAGGCTTTTGCCCCTTATACACATCTCCACCTCCTGCCATAAAGCCAACGCTTAAGGATAGAGTTATAAAGTTAAGCTCTTCCACACACATGGTGGGTTTTGATACTTCCTTGTGTAGTCTTAAATAAGCGCATAGAGCAAGTCCAACCCTTATTAAGCTTTCTGGAGTAAAGGGATAGATCCCCATTTTACCCCTTAAACCTTTTTCCTCAAAGAACCTCTCTAAGGGCATCTTCCACCATCATATCTATATATTTTATCTCTTGAATATTTTTGCCCGCAAATAAAAAGAACTCTTCATTGCCCTTTGTACCCTTGGGCTTAGCCTTCATGATACCACCTATCTTTAATCCAAAGGACCTTAAAAATTCCACCACCTTAATTATAGCCTCTTTTTTATAGCTTGCTTCCCTTACGATCCCCTTTTTAACCTTTTTGGGCTCCAATTCAAACTGTGGCTTTACAAGCACCAACAAAATTCCTTCCTCTTTTAGAAATTTTAACACGTTGGGAAGCACCTTTAGCACCGATATGAAGGATACATCCACCGTTATTATATCCACCCTTTCTGGTATATGTTTTTCAGTTAGCTCCCTTGCGTCAGTCTCTTCGTACAGCACAACTCTTGGGTCATTCCTTATATTTGGGTCCATCTGTCCCCTTCCCACATCCACCGCATAAACCTTTTTGGCACCATGCATAAGAAGGCATTGGGTAAAGCCACCGGTAGAAGAGCCTACATCAAGGGCTATCATGTTTTCCACATTGATACCAAACCTTTCTAAAGCCCCTTCCAATTTATACCCAGCCCTTGATACGTACTTAGGAAGCTCTTTAACCTCTAACCTTTGCCCTTCTTTTATCTTGGTTCCCGGCTTGCTAACTACCTTTCCATCCACCAAAACAAGACCAGCCATTATAAGGGCTTGAGCCTTTTCCCTTGTGGCTACATAACCCTTTTCTACGAGGTAAAGATCAAGCCTCAAGGGGGACTGTTTCAAAAACCCCATGATGAAATTTTACACTATGGGTTTTAGCGCGTGGGTTCTTGAGATAATTTAAGATCGCTTTTTTGCAGCTGTATGTTTAGTATGGTAGTTCAGTATATCCATACGCTCCTAAAAATAGACTTTCCATACAGGGT
Source organism: Aquificaceae bacterium (assembly GCA_046292245.1). Lineage (GTDB taxonomy): Bacteria > Aquificota > Aquificia > Aquificales > Aquificaceae > Pampinifervens. The sequence continues at coordinate 17,916 of JBKBRK010000008.1, read as the reverse complement.
ATATGGTTATAATATTACTTTAAGAAGGAGGGAATTATGGCTATAGAATACCAGCCCCTCTATATACTCTCAAGCGGTATGCTTTTGCAACAAAGAAAGCTTGACACCATAACCAACAACCTTGCCAACGCAGATACGCCATCCTTTAAAAGGGACTTTATGCTTGCAAGCCTATGGGAAACCCCCAATGGGCAAAGGATAATAAACACAGACCCACAAAACCCCACCAACAATTTTCTATATCCAGTGATAGAGAGGATTTTTACTGACCTATCCCAGGGCTCAATAAAACAGACGGGAAACTCCCTTGACCTTGCCATAGAGGGTGAGGGCTTTTTTGCAGTAAGAAGGGGTCAAGAGGTTTTATACACAAGGAAGGGAAATTTTAGACTTGATGAAGAGGGCTTTTTGGTAAATGAGCTTGGCTATAGGGTGCTTGACCAAAACCTTGGAGAGATAAGGCTTGAGGGAGAACCTACTTTTGGAAGAGATGGGTCTGTTTTTGTTAACGGACAGCAGGTAGCTACCCTTGGTATTTTCCAACTGCAAGATCCTCAAAAGGTAGGGAGAGACCTCTTTACAGGTCAGGCTCAAACAGCCCAAGGCTATAGGCTTTTACAGGGCTACTTGGAGATGTCAAACGCAAACCCCATAATTGAGATGGCTCATTTAATACAGACCCACAGAGCTCACGAAGTCTATTCAAACCTTATAAGGTCCTTGGATGCCCTTTATGAAAAATTCCATCAAAGCTTTTAAAAGAGATTCTTTTGAGCTTTTGCCTTTATAAGGTTTTCCAGCTCCTTTATAAGGCTTTTCATCTCCAGATCCTCTAACCTTCTCCTAAGAAACTCTTCCTTTGGCTCCTTTACCTTCAAGTCCTCCTCTTTGAGGTCCAAGTCCTCCACCTCTTTTAGCTCAAGAAGCTTTAAGGCAAGCTCAAGGTTTTCCTTTTTTGCCTGTGGAAGGGCCCTTATAAAATCCTCCCAATTTCTGAGGATATTCTCCGCACTGCCGTACTCCTGAAGGATTCTTATGGCAGTTTTTGGTCCAACTCCCTTTATACCTTCTATATTGTCCACTTTATCACCTACAAGGGCAAGATAATCCCTTAAAAGTTCCGGAGGAACACCAAACTTCTCTATAACCTTCTTTCTATCAAAGACCTCGTTTGTGATAGGGTTTATTACCAGAAGTTTTTCCGATATTAATTGCATAATATCCTTATCAGGGGAGTATATCTTCACAAAAAAGCCCTTTTGGAGAGCCTTTTTACTTAAGGTGGCTATTATATCGTCCGCTTCATAGCCCTCTATTTCGTACCTTTTTATACCAAGGAAGTCTGTAAGTTCCTTTATTACTGGTATTTGTACCTTTAAAGGGTCTGGCATGCTAGGCCTTTTTGCCTTGTATTCTCTGTATAGGCTCTTTCTTTCCGTTGGCGCCGGGTGGTCAAAGGCTATTGCAAAATATAGGGGCTTTTCTGTTTTTAGAAGGGCAAAAACAGCCCTCATAAAGCCGTATATGGCTCCCGTGGGAAAGCCCTTTGAAGTGGAAAGGGGAGGAAGGGCAAAAAAGCTCCTGTATAGAAAGGCTGAACCATCAAGGAGATACAAAACCTTCATGTTGTATCTTCCTATGGTAGTTTTTCATGGCTTCCACAAGGCTTCTTGTAGCCTTTTCCACATCTTCAAAGCCAAGGATGGCAGAGACCACCGCAATACCCTTTGCCCCCGCCTGTAAAACCTCCATAACCCTGTAATGGGTTATTCCACCTATAGCCACTATGGGCTTTGAGGTAAGCTTAACAGCTTGGCGAAGCCCTTCAATACCCACAAGCTTATAGTTTTTCTTTGTGGTTGTTTCATACACAGAGCCAAAGCCTATATAGTCTATAGGGAGGTGCTCTACTTCCTTTAGTTTATCCACGGAGTTTATGGAGTACCCAATGTATATTTTATCCCCTACAAGCCTTCTAACCACGTCTGGAGGCAGGTCTTCTTGTCCCACATGGACCCCGTCCGCTTCTACCGCCAAAGCTAAATCTACCCTATCATTTACCACCAGATCTACCTGATGCCTCCTTGTCAGTTCCCTAAGAACCAAAAGCTCTTCGTACATCTGCCTTGTGGATTTGTTTTTAAACCTGTATTGTAAAGCTGTTATACCGCCTCTTATAGCCGCTTCTATGGTGGGTATCATATCCCTTTCTATGAAAAACCTATCATCGGTTACAAGGTAAAGGGCAAGGTTTGGCTTTTTCATGGTTTCCTCCTGTTGAAAATGATATTCATTTAGATTATATTATATGCCATGCAGTTGGAAGAATTAAAAAGTAAATTTGAACAGTTTTTGAGACAAAAAGGCTACAAGATCACAAGGGGCAGGTTTGAGATCATCGATAAGATAGCCAATTACGGTTCTCACTTTGAGATAGAGGAGCTTGTAAGATGGGTTACCAATCAAGACAGATCCATGGCCAGCAGGTCCACAATCTACAGGACTGTAAGGCTTCTTCAAGAGTTTGGAGCTATTAGAGAGGTTATAAAGCTTGGCAACCGCACCATATACGAATTCACCGCTGGAAAGCCCCATCATGAACACCTTATATGCGTCCAGTGTGGCAAGATAATAGAGTTTTACAAAGAGGAGATAGAAGAGCTCCAAGATAAAGTATGCGAAGAGCATCAATTCACACCACTAAATCATAGGCTTGAGATCTTTGGTATATGCCATGATTGTAAGGATATAAAAGCATGAGGATAGAAGGCTGGAAGCTTGATTTGAAAGCTACAAGGGAAGGACACATAAAACCTAAGGAGGACTTTAGCCTTTATCTCAATTCTGCCCTCAAAAGAGAAGAAGACAAAAATAAACAAGTCCTTAGTATAGACAGCAGGATAAGGGCAAAGGTATGGGAGGTTTCACAAAAATACTCCATACCCACGGAGCTTATCCTTGCCATAATAAAGCAAGAAAGCAATTTTAACCCCAATGCCTACAACAAAAACAAGGATGGAAGTGAAGACAGAGGCCTTATGCAGGTAAATTATCAGCATAACATAAGGTTAATGAAGGAATATGGTATAGAAAGCCCAGACCAACTTTACCACATAGAGACCAACATAGAGCTTGGCGCAAGGATCCTTTATGAAAACTTCCAAAGGTTCGGAAATTGGGTGATGGCGGTTAAGGCTTACAATGGACTTAAGGCAGACAACTGGGACTATGTTAAAGGAGTTTTCCAAAAAGTATCCCTTTTTAGGTGAAAAAGATGAATATAAAAGACCTTAACCAAAAACAGGTAGAGTTTTTAAAAACAATCCTTGAGGTGGAAGAGCTACCCGAAGACCTGGAAGGCTTTTTAGCCTCAAAGGGCTACAGGGTCTATGAGTGCATAGGCTGCGGAAAGCTTATACTTCATGATAATTATGAGTTTTGGAATCTAACCGATTGTTGCGATGATAATTCAAAGCTAACGGAAAGGGGTCTTTTGTGCGAGGTTTGTTATTCAAAAACTCCAGAAAACATGAAGCATTGGATATTCTTTAAGCCTACATATTACAAGGATGTGGAGTTTATAAACCTAAGGAGAAAAGATCAAAGCCCTTAACCTTACCATTTCTTCAAGCTTTATCTGCCCCGGTGCAACGGCAGACCCTATATAGGAGTAGGTTATAAAAGAACCAAAGATAAAGCCCAAAACCCTTGAAGCCTTTCCGTACTCACCCATGGCTATGAGAATCTTTTGTCCCTTTTCCTCCTTTCCAAGGCAAAGAAGTCTTGCGACATCCTCGTAAGACCTTGCCATAGAGGCTATCTTTACCAAGTCTGCGCCCCACCTTTTGGCAGACCTGTAGATTTCTCTGAGGATCCAATTTGGTGGTGTGAATTCAAAGTTATGGTAAGAGATTATAAGCCTTTTTCCGGAGACTTTTACTATGTCCCTTACTTCCGAAAGAAGGTCTTCTGAGGAGAGCTCTATGTCGGTGTAATCACTGTAGGGTGATGCCTTTTTGAAAATCTCTATACGGTTTTCTACCCTTGAACCACCTTCCTTTTCGCTCCTTACAGTAAGTATACTGCCCAAGCCCAAATCTTTGACTTTTTGAAGGCATTCCACCACAAAGGAAGGGTCCTTGTTTTCAAAAAGGTCTATTCTTAACTCTATTAGGTCTGCATTCTTTTCCTTACAAATTCTTAGGTTCTCTTCAAAGTTTTTGTCGGAAAGAGGTACCGCAATAAGCATCACCTTCCCAAAGCTCTTCCCAAAACCTTTAAAGGCAAGCCAAAGACCTTTGTAAAGTTGGCTCCTGCCTTGTGGTCAAAGGCATCCTTTTCTGAGTAGGTGGCAAGGTCTTCCACATAAAGGCTGTTGGGTGAGGTCCTGCCTACCACATGCACATGTCCCTTGTACAGCTTTAACCTTACCTTTCCGTTTACATACTGGGCAATTTCTTTTGTAAAGGCATCCAAAGCCTGACGGAGGGGTGAAAACCACAAGCCCTCATAAACCACCTTGGCATACTCGTGGGGTATATGGCTTAAAAAGTAATGGAAGGTAAAGCGATCAAGCACCAAGGAAAGTAGGTCTCTGTAGGCTTCATACAGAACCATAGCCCCCGGCGCCTCATAAACTTCCCTACTTTTTATACCCACAAGCCTGTTTTCCACCATATCTATGCGACCTATACCATGCCTACCCGCTATGGCGTTTAAATCAAGGATAAGCTGGCTTAGTTTTTCGTAGGCTTTGCCATTTATTGCTGTGGGCGTACCCTTTTGGAATTCTATTTCTATATATTCAGGCTCATGGGGAACTTTTTGGGGGCTTTGAGTCCATTCAAAGGCATCTTCCGGTGGCTCTTGCCATGGATCTTCCAAAGGACCGCACTCTATGGAAACTCCCCAAAGGTTCTTATCTATGGAATAGGGTTTATCCTTTGTGGCTTTTACAGGTATCTGGTACCTTAGGGCATACTCTACCTCTTCCTCCCTTGACTTAAACTCCCATTCTCTAACGGGCGCCAAGACTTCAATATCTGGCTTTAGAGCCCATACTGAAAGCTCAAACCTTACTTGGTCATTTCCCTTACCGGTAGACCCATGGGCTACATAGTTGGCATTGAACTTTTCTGCACACTCTACAAGCTTTTTGGATATTAGGGGCCTTGACAGGCTTGCGGTTAGGGGATATTTACCTTCGTACAAAGCCAAAGCTCTAAGAGTAGGAAGGCAGTATTCCTTTGCAAACTCTTCCTTTAGGTCTTCCACTATAGCTTCTACTGCTCCAGAAGCCTTTGCCTTGGAAGGGATCTCTTCTAACTCTTCTCCTTGTCCCACATCTGCCGTGTAGGTTATAACCTCATACCCCCTATCGGTGAGCCATCTTACGATAACAGAGGTATCAAGCCCGCCAGAGTAAGCAAGGATAACTCTTTTTGCCATAGGGTTATTATAGCACGCCTATGATAAAAACCATAGAGAAAAAAAGACAAGCAGGGTATAAATTTATTACAAACCTAAAAAGGAGAATCTGTTATGGAGGTAAGGGATATTCACTATAGAGCCTACAGGCCAAGGCCCTTTACAAAGGAGGAAAGGCCTTACACCACCATACTCTTTGGTGGCTTAACATGGAAGCATGAAAGGCTTATACAGGGCTCTTTGGAGAGGATGGGATATAAAAGCCAGCCCTTGCCCCAGATAGAAAGAATAGACCTTGACATAGGCAAAGAGTATATAGACGTCGGTGCTTGCTGTCCTACCACCTTTACCGCAGGAAACTTGGCAAGAGCCCTTAAGACCATAAGGGAGAGGGAAGGAGAGGATGGGGTTAAAAATAGATACCTTTTCGTCACCGTTGGCGCCTGCGGACCTTGTAGGTTTGGACAGTACCATGAATCCTATGAGAGGGTTCTTGAAGGTATGAACCTAAGGGACTTCAGGATCTTTCTCCTTGACCTGCTTCAGATGGAGCAATCCGCACCGGGTGGGGGCTTTGAGATAGGCATGCCTTTGACCTTTGGGCTTGTTTATGCCATGTTTTTTGGAGACCTTATAACCGATATGGAGTATGCCACAAGACCCTATGAAGTAGTGGAAGGGCAAACAGACAAGGTAGTAAGGGAAGGTGTAGAGATGCTCTACGAAAGGCTAAAAAACAGACCTATAAAAGGTAAAAAGTTAGATTCTCTCCTTTGGCATGTTTTTACAGGATACTTTGTAGATGTTTTAAAAGAAGTTAAAAGGCTTTGGGATGAGATAGAGGTAGATAGGCTCATAGTAAAGCCAAGGGTAAAGATAACGGGAGAGTTCTGGCTTCAAACCCATGAGGGAGATGGAAACTATAATATAAAAAGGTGGCTGGAAAAAGAAGGTGCAGAGGTAATTCCACCGCCCATAGCGGTGTGGATGGACTATTTGATAAACATGCTGCTTTTCAAATTGGAAGACTCAAAGGGCTTTGTAAAAAGGTATTATCTTAAGAAGTTTGCCATAGGTGCCATAGCCTACCTTTACAAGTTCCTTTATAACAGGCTGAGGAAAGCCTTAAACAATATACCCAACCCCTTGCCCAACCAAAGGGAGATAAAGGAATTAGCAAGACCCTACTTTCATTATCGCCTGACGGGAGGAGAAGGGCATATGCTTATAGGAAAGGCTCTTCATGCCTATAAGAAAAGGTACGCCCATATGATATGCGAGTTATCCCCTTATGGATGTCTTCCCAATACCATGTCTGTGGGTGCCATGGCAAAGGTCTTGGGCGATTATCCAGACCTTCTTTATGCACCCATTGAGATAAAGGGCGATGCGGAGGTTCATGCCTACTCAAGATGTCAGATGGTTTTAACTTCCGCAAAGAAAAGGGCAAAGGAGGAGTTTGAAGAGGTTCTTGAAAAGACAGGACTTTCCATAGAGGATATAAGGGACTTTGAGGAGAAACATCCACAGATAAAAAAAGCTACCTATAAAATACCCCACTACGGATATGCTGGTACCGCAAGCAACTATGTGATGCATATAGCAAAGCTTATGGGAAAAACCATAAGGGAGTAAGCCATGTTTTTGTTGGGGATTGACGTAGGTAGCACTACCTGTAAGTATGTTTTAACGGACAAAGAAGGAAACATCCTTGACAAAGCTTATGAAAGGCATAACACACGGCAGGCGGAAAAGGTCCTTGAGTTTCTCCTTAGGTTGGAAGAAAGGTACGGCTTTAAAGAAGGAAGGGACAGGGTTTATATAACGGGCTCTGGCGGAGGCTTAATAGGTAATTTAATAGGAGCAAGGTTTGTGCAGGAAGTGGTGGCAGTTGCCACTGCAGTAGAAAGACTTCATCCAGAGGTTAGGTTTGTAAGCGAGATAGGCGGGGAGGATATGAAAACCATCTTTATAAAGGAAAAGGGGGGTAGAAAAAACAAGCAGGTTTATATGCAAAACGTATGCGCCGGCGGTACAGGTACCTTTATAGAAAAGATAGGAAGAAGGCTTCGCATACCTCCAGAGGTTCTTTCTAACATGGAATACGAAGGCTATACACTCCATCGTATAAGCTCCAAGTGTGGCATCTTTGCAGAGGCGGATGTAAATTCCCTCTTGAAGGCAGGAGTGCCCTCGGAAGAGATAATAGCCTCTCTCTTTGAAGCGGTAGTTTATCAAAACTTGGCACAGCTTACAAAGGGTAATATTCCACTTCCAAAAGTTTTACTTCTTGGAGGTCCAAACCTCTTTTTTAAAGGTCTTCAGTCAGCATGGAGGGTAAACCTCCAAAGGCTATGGAAGGAAAGGGGAGTGGGAGACTTTACCAAAGAACAGATGCAACATCTTGTTTTTGTGCCAGAAAACTCCCTTTATTACGCAAGCCTTGGATGTATATATACAGCCTTTGAAGAAGAAGGCGGCTTATATGCAGGGCATGAAAAACTAAGGTGGTGGGTGGAAGAGGGACAGTACCAAGAGAAGCTAAAGGAAGGCAAGGGTGGGCTTGTGGAATCTAAGGAGGAGCTGGAAGAATTCAAAAGGAAATATTCCTATGTGGTAGAAAACCGCATAGTACCTAAAAAGGTTCAAGAGGTTATAATAGGCTGTGATTTTGGATCCACCACCGCAAAGGCGGTATGCATAACACCCCAGAAGGAGATAGTCTTTTCTTGCTATACCCTAAGCAAGGGAAACCCCATAGAGGACGCAAAAGAAATCTTCAGACAGATAAAGGAGTACCTTGAAGAGGGTAAAGTGCTCGCTTTGGGCCTTACAGGCTATGGCAAAGACCTTTTAAAGGACATACTGGGTGCGGATGTGGCCATCGTTGAAACGGTAGCCCATGCTACCGCAAGTCTTCACTTTTTCCCCGATGCAGACTGTATATGCGACGTGGGAGGAGTGGATGTTAAGATAATGATAATCCGTCAAGGTTCGGTGGTGGATTTTAGGCTAAACTCTCAGTGTTCTTCGGGCAACGGTGCCTTCTTACAAGGTGTGGCAGAAAGGTTTAACATTCCTCTTTGGGAAATAGCAGACAAAGCCTTTTCCGCAAAAGCTATGCCAAGCTTCACCATGGGCTGTGGGGTCTTTTTACAGAGCGATATTGTAAACCAGCAGAGAAAGGGATGGAAGGCAGAAGAGATCCTGGCAGGACTTTGTTATGTGTTGCCCTTTAATGTTTGGGTCTATGCGGGTGGTATAAATAACTTGGCAGAGGTTGGTAAAAAGTTTATTCTACAAGGTGGAACCCACAAAAACTTGGCGGTGGTAAAGGCCCAAATAGACTTTATAAAAGCCCGAGTGCCAGATGCAGAAATTTATGTACATCCCTATTCGGGTGAGGCAGGAGCCATAGGCGCCGCCCTTATAGCTTTGGAACACTACCAAAAACACCAAAAAACCTCCTTTAGGGGCTTTGAGGCTATACAGAAGCTAACCTACAGATCCACCACCTCAAAGGAAACCCTGTGCCATTGGTGTCCTATGAATTGCCAAAGAACCTTTATAGATGTGTATATTGGAGAGGGTGAAGGAAGGCAATGGAGTAAGGTGCCCTTAGAGCCCGGCTGGACAAGGCTTATAGTTAATAATGCCTGCCCCAAAGGGCTTGTGGAGGATGAAAGGGAGTTAAAGGTTATAAAAGAAAGGATGGAGAGGTTAAAAGATGAATTTCCTAACATCGCTGATTTTGTTAAAAAGGAAGCCTTTAGAAGCCCCGCAAGGGCGAAGGTCTCTTAAGGTGGGCATCCCAAAGTTTCTCAACGTATGGGGTACTCACCAGTTTTGGGTGGGCTTTTTCCAAGCCTTGGGTGTTGGCAAGGTGGTCTTTAGCTCGGATACCTCCGAAGAGCAGTACAGAACCTATGGAAAAGGACGGATATCAATGGACTCTTGTTATCCTGTGAAAGCCTTGGCGGGGCACATAGGGGAGCTTTTGCAAAAGGATATAAACCTACTTTTTGTGCCCATGATATACTCCTTGCCTTCCTTTTTAAGGGGGCATGTTATAGATAGTCTTTCCTGTACAAGGGTTATGATGAGTGTGGAAAACATAAAGGCGGGCTTTTTGAGGGAAAGGGATGAATTTAAGGAAAGGGGTATAAGCTTTGTTTCTCCCTTTGTACCCTTTGGGGAGCCCGAGATACTACCTAAGTATCTTTGGGAATCTCTAAAAGAGGTTATTCCCAATTTGAGCTTTGAAGAGACTGCAAAGGCGGTAAAGGAGGGCTTTAACCAGCTTGAGGCCTTTGAAAAGAGAATGAGGGAAAAGAGTCTTGAGATAATAAGGTGGTGTGTGAGAAATCAAAAGCCCGCTTTGCTTGTTTTGGCACGCCCCTACCATATGGACTCGGGAATAGGTCACGAAATAGACGGAGAGTTTCAAGCCTATGGCTATCCTGTCCTTTGGTATAACTATCTTCCCTTAGAGGATTGGCTGTTAAATTGGCTCTTTGAAGAGGACCTAAGGAAAAGCTTTATAAAAAGCTACCTTGACATATCAGAGGTTTGGACATCCTCTTACAGTGCAAACACCAACGAGATCCTTTGGGCTTCTAAGTTTGCCGCCCGCTTTCCTTGGATCACAGGGGTTATAAGGCTTTCAAGCTATGAGTGTGGTATGGACCAGCCTACCTTCACACCGGTGCAAAGGACAGTGGAAAGCTCGGGCACTTTGTATTTCAAGTTTGGCGAGCTTGATGAAACAAAGCCTGCGGGCAGTGTTAAGATCCGTGTGGAAACCATAGTCTATTACCTTGAAAAGTACTCAAAGGATATAATAGAGAAAAAACTAAAAAGATTAAGCCCTATTCCCAAACTACTTGTAGACTTTTCTCCTAAATAGGTCCCTTGGTGATACAAGCCTTTCCAAAAAGACTTTTCCCTCAAGATGGTCTATTTCGTGTTGTATCACCACCGCCTCAAAGCCCTCTGTTTCAAACTCTACGGGGTTTCCCTTTACATCAAGAGCCTGTATCTTTATCCAATAGTACCTTTTCACATTTCCCGTGTAATCGGGCACGCTTAGACATCCTTCCCTTACCACTAACTCTCCCTCCCTTTGAACTATCCGGGGGTTTATCAACACCATAAAACCATGGCTTACCTTGTTTTCCTTGTGTTTGGAGTTTGAAGTATCTACGAGGATTATCCTTTTATGGACTCCTACCTGTGGAGAGGCTATACCCACGCAACCGGGGGAAGTTTTCATGGTGTAGGTAAGGTCTTCCACAAAGGATTCCAACTCCTTGCCAAAATCCACCACTTCAAGGGATGGGATCTTTAACCTTTCGTCAGGGTAGGTAATTATGGGAAGTTTTCTCACAACCTTTCTCCTTCCTCCCTTTCAAGGACTATATCCAGCCCAAGGTTTTCTTTTAGCTCCTCCAAGGCTTCTCTTAGGGCTTGTTCCTTGTCTTCTTCTCCTTCTGCTTCAATAAGCATCACATAAAGGTTTGACCTTTTTTCCGTTCTTAGGTCGCTTATGTTTAGCCCAAGCTGTGCCAATTGGGAAGCCACATTATAGACTATACCCGGCTTGTCAAAGCCAAAAACCACTATCCGGTAGATACTTTCTGCCCAAGGATACACCACCTCTGGAAGCTCTTTACACACCATAAAAAGGTCAAAGTCCTCTCCCACGGGCGAAAGACTTTGGAGTATTTGCTCGGAAGTGATATCTTTTTCTCCGCTAACGATAAGCATTATGGTAAATTCTCCGTTGAGCCTTGTCATGGAAGAATCTTCAAGGTTCAAGCCAAGCTCATACAAAACCTTTGAAAGGCTTGCCACGATGCCCGGTCTGTCCTTACCAAAGATGGAAAGTATAAAAAACTTCATGCTAAGATTTTAATATGGATGACTTGGATTTTCATCTTTCCCAGATAGCAAAAATTTTGGGCTTGGCAAAGCCCTTAGGCTTTATGCTTTCTTATGAGTTTGGAGATATATGGATAGACGTTTATCTTGAGAAGGGAGAAGAGGGATGGTCTGGCAGAACCTATACTATAAGCGTACCAAAGGGCAAGGAGGAAAAGCTAAAAAAGCTTGCGGAGAACATAGGTGCTCTTCCCGAAGAGGTAATTTCTGACCATGAAAGGGCATATTTGAGCCTTGCTTATGAAGACTGGGAATCGGTAAGCCCTGTTATAATGAATCTGCTATGAAAGTAGGTTTTATAGGTCTGGGACATCTTGGGAAAACAATAGCCAAAAGGCTTATAGAAATGGGGGTGGAGCTTGTCCTTTGGAACAGGACAAGGGAAAAAGCCCTTGAACTTGGCATGCCTGTGGTGGATAGCCCCAAAGAGCTTATAGAAGTGGTAGATAGGGTTTTCCTTATAGTCTTTGACTCTAATGCATCGGAGGAGGTTATCTTTGGCGAAAAGGGTTTGGTGAAGGGTCCCATAAAAGGAAAAACTGTAATAGACATGACCACAAACCACTATGCCTATGCCATCTTAGCCTATGGGGAACTGAAAAAGGTGGGCGCCTATTATCTTGATGCTCCAGTGCTTGGAAGTGTAACCCCCGCCCAAAGGGGAGAATTAACCATCCTTGTGGGTGGTGATAAGGAAAAGTTTGAGGAGAACAATCAGCTTTTTGAAAAATTCTGTAAAAACACCTTTTATGTGGGAGAGGCTGGGAAGGCTACAAGGCTAAAGCTTATAAACAACATGGTGCTTGGTGGTTTTATGCAGGTGCTGGCGGAAGCCATAGGAATAGGGGAGCTGTGTGGCTTTGATAGGGAGCTTTTGATAAACATCCTTGAAAAGGGAGCGGGTAAATCCTACCTTTTGGAAGTTAAAAGGAAAAAACTCTTAGAAAGGGAATATTCTACTCATTTCTCCGTGGACCTAATTTACAAGGACCTTCACTATGCAGAGGATATGGTAAAAGAAAGAGGTGCCTTTACCTTTAGCTTACAAAATGTAAAAAACGCCTACGCCCTTGCTAAATATATGGGAATGGGAGAAGAGGACTTTTCAGTCCTCGTAGAAATCTACAAAAGGCTTACCACTCAAAATCCTTAAGGTACTTAGCCCTTGCAGGGTGTCTTAGCTTTCTAATTGCCTTGGTCTCAAGCTGGCGTATCCTTTCCCTTGTAACGTTAAACATCTTTCCTATTTGCTCAAGGGTGTATTCTATTCCATCCACAAGTCCATACCGGTACATGAGAATCTCCCTTTCCTTTTCTCCCAAGGTGTTTAAAACCTTTATTAACTGCTCCCTCAAAAGTTTTCTTGATACCTGATCTTCCGGAGAGGGCACGCTTTTATCTTCTATGAAATCTCTAAGGTGTGTATCTTCGTCATCTCCTATAGGTGTTTCAAGGGATACAGGCTCTTGGGATACACGCATTACCTTTCTTGCCTTCTCGGGGGATATGCCAAGGTATTTGGCTATCTCCTCTGCGGTGGGCTCTCTGCCAAGCTCCTGGAATAGTTTTTTGTGGACTTTTGTAATGTCGTTGATGGTTTCTATCATATGCACAGGTATGCGTATGGTCCTTGCCTGGTCTGCTATGGCTCTGGTTATGGCTTGACGTATCCACCAAGTGGCATAAGTGGAAAACTTGTATCCCTTTCTGTAGTCGTATTTATCCACCGCCTTCATAAGCCCTATGTTGCCCTCTTGTATAAGGTCGAGGAAGTGCAAACCTCTATTTACGTACTTTTTGGCTATGGATACCACAAGCCTTAGGTTGCATTTTACCATAACTTGCTTTGCTTGGGTTACCTTTGTCCTTCCCTCTTTTATTATATGGATTATCCTTTGAAGCTCCTCGGGAAGTATTCCCATTTCCCTTCTTAGCTCTTCTATTTCCCTTTTTAGGCTTAGGTATTCGTCCCTTAGCATGCAAAAACGTGCAAAGCCATATCCAAACCTTTCAGCCTTCTTCTGTAGGTTTTTATCCTTATCGTAGTTGTTTAAAAGCTCTTCTATATCGGGATGGATGCTTTCCAGTTTGTTTTTCCTAAATTCAAACTCCTTTAACCTTTTTGTATACTTGTTATAAAGGTTTAAAAGCTCGTCTGCAATCTTTTCAAACTTGGAGTGCTTTAATTTCATATCCTTTAGTATCCTATTCATCCTTGCATGTCTTTCTAAATATTCCCTTTTGTATTCGGGCGTTCCATAGGAGAGGTATAGGTCTCTCCAATAGAGAGCTTCCTTGTATGCCTTTGCAAGCTCCAAGCCCTTTTCTATAAAATACCTTTCCAATTGCTCGTGGCTTTCTTCGTATTCTTCAAGGCTTTTGCTTTCATCCATGGTATCCATAAGGTCTGCTGCCCTTAGTTTTCCATTGCATACCTCTCCCCATTCTTTGAGGACTCTGTCTATTAAAAAGGAAGTTCTCAAAAGCCCCCTTCTCATAACTTTCCTTCCCATCTCTATTTGTTTTGCGTACATGATCTCCTCTTCCCTTTTAAGGAGAGGGATTTTCCCCATGTCCTTTAGATAAAGCCTTACTGGGTCTCCGTCCTTTCCACTCAAAAGGAGTGTTTCCGTGGAGATGGTTATGGATTCTTCCTTTTCACCTTCTTCAACAGCATCCTCACCATCCATTATCTTTGCTCCCCTTTCCTGCAAAAAGTCCATTATCTCTTCATAAAGCTCCGTATCCACAATTTCCGCACCAAGGATCTCGTTAATTTCATCATAGGTCACGTAGCCCTTCTCACTAAGTTCTATAAGCTTCTTTTTAAGCTGTTTGTAAATCATCCACCAGACCTCCTACGCAAACTTTCATAACTTTTAAAATATATTTACCTGCCCTTAATAAGGCAAGCTAAATTGTGGTGAAAATTTCTTCAAGGCTTCTTCTGGGTGTAGGGATGGGCACCTCTGCAGGGTATCCTACAGTAAGTATGGCAACGGGCTTTAGGTCTGCGGGGGCAGAAAGGCTGGCTTTTAAACCCATCTCCTCAAAGGCACCCACCCAACAGGTGCCAAGGCCAAGGGCTACCGCAGACAGCTGGGCATAGGCACAGGCTATGGTGGCATCCTGTATGCAATAAAACTCCGCCCCCCTTTTCCCATACTTTATGGCACTTCTCTTTGGATGGGCAAAAAAGACAAAAACTACAGGCGCCTCTGCTATAAACCATTGGTTCAAAGCCCACCGGGCTATCTCTTGTTTTTTACCCTCATCAAGAACCACAAAGACCTCATAGGCTTGGAGATTCCCGGCGGAGGGAGCACTTCTTACCGCCTCCATGATCTTTATAAGCTTTTCCTTCTCTACGGGCTTCTTTTGATAGCTTCTTACAGACCTTCTCTTTTTAAGCACTTCAAAGAAGTCCATCCTTCAATATCTCCTCTACCTCTGAATCTTCCACTTGATGAAAATCCCTGTAGAACATACCCACCGCAAAGTTAGGCTCTTGCGCTATATGATAGCAATAAACTTCCTTTGTATACTTTCTTAGCTTATCAATTGTTTCTTTCGGACATACGGGCGTAGCCACTATAACCTCTTTGGCTCCCTTTCTTTTCAAATACTCAACGCCCGCTATAACAGTTTGCCCCGTTGCTATACCGTCATCTACTACCAAAACCCTTTTACCAAAAACCTCCAAGGCTTTTCCCTTTAAAAACTTTTCTTCCCTTTCCCTTATCTTTTTTAACTCCTCTTGGGCTACCTCTTTTATATCCCTTTCCGAAAGGCCAAAGTACCTTACAGTCCAAGGGTCCGTGTATATTTTCCCATCGGGATCTATGGCACCAAAGGCAAGCTCCAGATTGGAGGGAACGCCCAGCTTTCTCACTATTAACAAGCTCAAGGGGACTGAAAGGATCTTGGCTACCCCTTTTGCTACCACAACACCACCCCTTGGAATCCCAAGGACAAGGTCAATCTTGCCCACCTTGTCCCTTAAGTACTCTCCCAGTATCTTACCAGCTTCTTCCCTGTTTGAGAACAGCATTAATATAATTTTAGGACTATACGCTGGATAAGGAAATTGGATGTAGGGTTTAATCCACCTAAACAAAAACCATTGGGCAGTTTATGATTTAACTCGTAGGGGCGTATTGCCGTACGCCAAAAAAATTGGGCGCTCCTACAGGGTAATTTCTCACCCAGCGTGCATTATAAAGTATAATATTCTTTGGCTGTTATGGGATATTGGCGAGGTATAATCAACAAATATAGGGAATTTTTACCCGTAGGAGACATCACTCCAATAATAACCCTTTGCGAAGGGAACACGCCCCTTATAAAAGCGGACAACCTTGCAAAAACCATAGGCTTTAAAGGTGATATTTACCTAAAATACGAAGGATTAAACCCCACAGGATCTTTTAAAGATAGGGGCATGACAGTTGCCATATCAAAGGCTGTAGAGTTCGGTAAAAAGGCTGTAATATGCGCTTCCACAGGAAACACTTCCGCTTCGGCAGCTGCCTATGCGGCAAAGGCGGGGCTTAAGGCTTATGTTTTGTTGCCAAAGGGCGCCGTTGCTTTGGGTAAGCTTTCTCAGGCGGTTATATACGGAGCTAAGGTCATAGCTATTCAAGGAAACTTTGACGATGCCTTGTACATAGTTAGAAAGATAGGAGAACTTTTGCCTGTAGAAATAGTAAATTCCGTAAATCCCTACAGAATAGAGGGTCAAAAGACAGGTGCCTTTGAAATATGCGATGCCTTGGGAAGAGCACCTGACTATCACTTTATACCGGTGGGTAATGCGGGCAACATAACCGCCTATTGGAAAGGCTATAAGGAGTATTATCAAGCGGGCAAGATAAACAGCCTTCCCAAGATGATGGGATGGCAAGCAGAAGGCGCCGCTCCTATTGTAAAGGGATATCCCATAAAAAACCCTCAAACCATAGCAACCGCAATAAGGATAGGCAATCCCTACAGCTGGCAATCGGCATTACAGGCGATGCAAGAATCCGGTGGTCTTATAGATGCGGTAAGCGATGAAGAGATCCTCCATGCCTACAAGCTTATAGCCTCCACGGAGGGAGTTTTTTGTGAGCCTGCATCCGCTGCTTCTGTAGCGGGGCTTATCAAGCTTAACCGTGAAGGCTACTTTAAGGGTGGTGAGCTTGTGGTATGTGTATTGACGGGAAACGGTTTGAAGGATCCAGACACCGCTATGAAGGTATGCGATTCTCCAATAACCCTACCACCCGACGTGGAAAGAGTTATGGAGTACATAGAGATATAGAAATGGAAAAAGAATATAGGGAAATGATAGAAGTTAGCCACGCGGATTATCTTGGGTTTATTGAAAACAATACATCAGTCTTTATTGAAGATGTTGAGATTAAACTTAAAAATAACTGGAGTATAAAAAGCTTTGGACCGCCAGAGGATTATAGGCTAGAAGATTCCACAGTGTGGAGCTTTCCAAACAGGGGCAATTGGGCTACTCATAAAAGCAACTACAGGGGCAACTGGTCTCCTTACATTCCCAGAAATCTTATTCTTAAATACACAAAAGAGGGAGACTGGGTATTAGACCAGATGATGGGAAGTGGTACTACCTTGATAGAGGCAAAGTTGTTAAATAGGAACGCTATTGGCGTGGATATAAACTACTCTGCGGTCATGATAGCAAGGGATAGGTTAAACTTTGAGGTAAAGGATCTTTTTTCCTCTGGAAAAGAGCCAATTATTAAGACCTACTGGGGAGATGCAAGGAATCTTGATAAAATCTCTGATAAAAGTATAGACATTGTAGTCTTTCACCCACCCTATGCCAATATAATCTCTTACACCAAAATAACAAAACCAAGGATGACCTATCACAGCTTCCCTTTAAGGAATATCTCCATGAGATGAAAAAAGTAGCTCAAGAAGCTTTTAGGGTACTAAAGAAGGATAAAGTGTGTGCAATTCTAATAGGCGATACACGTAAGCATAACCACTACATTCCTATAGCTTTTAAAATGATGCAGATTTTTCTTGAAGTAGGCTTTATACTAAAGGAAGATATCATAAAGATCCAATGGAAAATGAAAAAGACGAACAGCCTATGGAAGAAAAAAGCCAAGGATTTTTACCTAATAGCCCATGAACATCTATTCGTGTTTAGGAAGCCGAAGGATGAAAAGGAATATAAAAAGTATAGGTTTAGTTCAAAATGGTGAGATATAGAGAATTAGGATTCAACAGTTTTGAGGATTATAAAAAGGAGTTTTTTGACAAACTACTTAAATCTAACAAAACTTATGAGTATTTTGTGGATTGGATAAGAGTGAAAAACAATCTTACTAAATATCTAAATGAAATTTGTTTACTAAATTCCTTAACAAAAGTGGAAAAACGTAGAAGAGAAAGTCATATTAAGGAACTTATTAAAAAATACGCCGAGTGAGAAATTCGAAAAAGCTCAAAGATAAGCCCATCAATAAAAAGAGGCGGTAGGGCTATAATATTAGCCCTACAAAATTTTCAGGGGGTTTTAACATG